>UQWK01000016.1 GCA_900544725.1 uncultured Collinsella sp. | reverse complement strand
TTCAAGGGCGCGACCAGAAGGTCAGCGCCCTTTCATTTCACGTCACCTTGCTCGCTTAGGGTTGTTTTCGCTGACGTTGCCAAGACATTGGCGTCAACATAGTTGGCGTTGGCGATGGCGTGCTGGTCAATCCTTACAGCTCGTACAGTGTGGTGAACTTGTCCTGCAGGTAGCTGCAGTAGTAGCGGGCGTCAAAGTCCATGCCGCAGGCGCCCTTGATGAGTTCCGGCGCGTCCTTGGCGCGGCCCCACTGCCAAATGTGCTCGCCCAGCCAGGCGCGGACGGGCGCCAGATCGCCGCTCGCGCAGGCACCGGTAAGGTCGACGCCGTCGCGGCACATGGCCGGCACGAACATGGCGTCGTAGGCGCTGCCCAGCGCATAGGTGGGGAAGTAGCCAAGCGAGCCACCGCTCCAGTGCGTATCCTGCAGGCAGCCGTGCGTGTCGTCGGGAACGGGAATGCCCAGGTACTCATCCATAAAGCGATTCCAAAGCGCGGGGATGTCCTTGGCCGTGGCCTCGCCGGCAAACAGCATGCGCTCGATCTCGTAGCGCACCATAACGTGCAGCGGATAGGTGAGCTCGTCCGCCTCGGTGCGGATCAGCGACGGCCGTGCGATGTTCACGGCATGGTAGAGCGTATCCTCGTCCACACTGCCATAGACCTCGGGCGCGTGACGGCGCAGCACCTCGAGCAGAGGGCCCATAAAGGCGCGGCTGCGACCCACGGTGTTCTCGAAAAAGCGGCTCTGGCTCTCGTGGATGCCCATGGAAGTGCCGCCCTCCAGGCAGGTGCGCGCATAGGCAGGATTGACGCCCAGCTCGTACATGGCGTGTCCCGCCTCGTGGATGATGCTGTAGACGTTGGAGATGCAGTCGTCCTCGTAGATGTGCGTCGCGATGCGCGCGTCGCCCACGGCAAAGCCCTCGCTAAACGGGTGCTCGGTAAAGGCAAGCGTGGTGTCGTCCAGGCCCAGGCCGACGAGCTTCATAAGGTCGAAGCTCATGGCGCGCTGAGCGGCCTCGGGCACGCGGGCGTGCAAAAAGTCGGCAGCGGGCTGCTGGCCGCGCTCGCCGATGGCGTGCACGAGCGGCACGACCGTCGCCTTGACCTCATCGCAAAACGCATCGAAGCTCTTGGCGGAAAGGCCGCGCTCGTACTGGTCGAGCCAAACATCGTATGGGTCGCGCTTGGGGTCCATGAGCTCGGCCTGATGCTTGAGTTGGGCGACGATTCTATCCACATAGGGCTCAAAGCTCGCCCAGTCATTGGCCGTCTTGGCCTTGTGCCACACGGCGTCGGCCTCGCAGGTGAGCCTGGTCCAGGCCTCGGCCTCCTCGGTGGGAATGACGCTCGCTTCGCGCTGGTCGCGGCCGAGCACGCGGATCTCGTCGAGCAGCTGCGGGTCGTCGATCTTGCCGCCGGCGACGGTTTCGCGTGCCAGCGAGCGCACAAGTTCGACAGACTTTTCGCTGGTCAGGAGCTTATGATGCTCGCCGGCAAGGGTGCCCATGGCGTCGGCGCGCGCTGCGGCGCCGTTGGCGGGGGCAATGGTCGCGCCGTCAAACTCGGCAATCTTGAGCAGGTACTCGCGGGTCCACAGCTTGCCCTCGAGCTTGCGGAATTTCTTGACGGCCTTATCGACCTTCATGCCTTTGGGCGTCTTGCCCGCTGCGGGCTCGGCCTTCTTATCGTGCTTCTTTCCCATACCATATCCTTGATCTCGCGAGCCGAGCGCCACGGATGGGCGCACGGCCAGTTTGCACAGCTGCCTGCCTTGTACCCAGTACGAACAAAACGGAACGCGGCGATATGCCCACACAATGTGGTATCCTGTAGCCCAATGCGTTGACGGAGAGGGTTTTGCCCGCCGCGTCGCCGGCAAGAGAGGGAAGGTCATGGGCTGCAAGCCTTCCTGCGGTGGCAAGGGCCAAGCGTTCACTCCCGAGCAGCGACCTCAACGGGCGCGCGGCCGGCGGCGGCGATGTCCCCAGTAGGGAAGCCGTGAGCCTCGCGACAAGGGGCAAAGAGTGGGCGCGGCGGGCCAGACATCCGCCGGGTCAAACAAGGTGGTACCGCGGAATTCAACCGTCCTTGGGCAATGCACATGCCCGAGGGCGGTTTTTTGTTACCGAACCGGGCCGCGTTTTCGCAACGTCAGACGGCGGCAGCCGCCTCGGCAAGCGGGGAGCGCGAGAGACGAAAGGGAAGACATGAGTCTGATTGATGATCTGGTCAAACTCGAGGAAGAGGCCAAGGAGCTCGTCGCAGGCGCCGACGACGCCGCAAAGCTCGAGGCCGCGCGCGTTGAGCTGCTCGGCCGCAAGGGCCGCATCACCGGCCTGATGCGCATGATGGGCAAGCTCGCCCCCGAGGATCGTCCCGTGATGGGCAAGCGCGCCAACGAGATGCGCCAGCTGATCGAGGGCATGCTCGACGAGCGCACCACCGAGATGAAGGCCGCCGCCCTCAAGCACGCACTCGAGCACGAGGCCGTCGACATCACGCTACCGGGTATCCGTCCGCAGATCGGCCACCAGCACCTGATCAAGCAGATCATCGAGGAGGCCGAGGACATCTTCTGCGGCATCGGCTACACCGTCGAGTCTGGCCCCATGGTCGACACCTCCTATTACAACTTCACCGCGCTCAACGCCCCCATGGATCACCCGAGCCGCTCGGCCCGCGATACCTTCTACGTGGTCGACAACAACCCCGGCAGCGTCGCGCACCCCGAGGCTCACGCCCACGGCGAGTCCGATGTGCTGCTGCGCACCCAGACCTCGGGCGTGCAGATCCACACCATGGAGTCGCAAAAGCCGCCCATCTACATGATCTGCCCGGGCACCGTCTACCGTCCCGACACGGCCGACGCCTGCCACCTGCCGCAGTTCAACCAGATCGAGGGCCTGGTCGTCGACGAGGGCATCACCTTTGGCGACCTTAAGGGCACGCTCGACTACTTTGTTAAGTGCATGTTTGGCGAGGACCGCAAGACGCGCTATCGCCCGCACTTCTTCCCCTTCACCGAGCCCAGCTGCGAGGTGGACGTGAGCTGCCACGTCTGCGGCGGCAAGGGCTGCAACTTCTGCAAGCACAGTGGCTGGATCGAGATCCTGGGCTGCGGCATGGTCGACCCCAACGTCCTGATTAACTGCGGCATCGATCCCGAGAAGTACACCGGCTTCGCCTTTGGCATTGGCGCCGAGCGCGTCGCGGCCCTGCGCTACGACCTGCCGGACCTGCGTACGCTCATGACGGGCGATATGCGCTTCTTGAACCAATTTTAAGTTGACCTGTCCCGGCGGCTTCCCGAGCCACCGCACCTTGCCTTTCAATCGTCGGTTGCGTACCTAAGTACGCGGCCCTCCTCTTTCAAGGCAATCTGCGGCACCTCGGAAACCCGTCTCCGTAGCTGGAGTTTTCCGTCTGTTTATTGCAGACGTTACAGATGAAAGGAGACCAGTTAGATGCGCGTTTCTTACGACTGGCTCAAGACCATGATCGATATTCCGGAGGATCCCAAGACCCTTTCGGACGAATATATCCGTACCGGCACCGAGGTCGAGGCGATCGACACCGTGGGCGAGTCCTTCGACCACGTGGTGACCGCCAAGGTGCTCACCAAGACCCCGCACCCCGATAGCGACCACATGTATGTGTGCTCGGTCGATGTGGGCGACAAGAATCTCGACGCCGACGGCAACCCTGCTCCGCTGCAGATCGTCTGTGGCGCGCAGAACTTCGAGGCCGGCGACCACATCGTCACGGCCATGATTGGCGCTGTCCTGCCCGGCGACGTCAAGATCAAGAAGAGCAAGCTTCGCGGCGTCGTGTCCATGGGCATGAACTGCTCCGCGCGCGAGCTCGGCCTGGGCGGCGACCACTCCGGCATCATGATCCTGCCCGAGGACACGCCCTGCGGCATGCCGTTTGCCGAGTACGTGGGCTCGAGCGACACCGTGCTCGACTGCGAGATCACGCCCAACCGTCCCGACTGCCTGTCCATGATCGGCATGGCCCGCGAGACCGGCGCCATCTTCGACCGCGATTTCCACGTTGAGCTGCCCGCCATCAAGGTCGAGACCGGCCGCGCGACCGACGACGAGCTTTCCGTTGAGATTGCCGACGAGGGTCTGTGCGACCGCTATGTCGCCCGCATCGTGCGCAACGTGAAGGTCGGCCCCTCGCCCGACTGGATGGTCAAGCGCCTCAACGCCCTGGGCGTGCGCCCGCACAACAACATCGTCGACATCACCAACTACGTGATGATGCTCACCGGTCAGCCGCTGCACGCCTTTGACCTGGACACCTTTGCCGAGCGCGATGGCCACCGTCGCGTGGTGGTTCGCGCCGCCCAGCAGGACGAGAAGTTCACGACGCTCGACGGCGAGGAGCGCACGCTCGACGCCGGCATGGGCCTCATCACCGACGGCGAGCGCCCCGTGGCACTGGCTGGCGTTATGGGCGGCATGGATTCCGAGATCGAGGACGACACCGTCGATGTGATGGTCGAGAGTGCCTGCTTCAACGCCGGTCGCACCTCGCACACCAGCCGCGACCTGTCGCTGATCTCCGACGCCTCCATTCGCTTTGAGCGCCAGGTTGACGAGACCGGCTGCGTGGACGTCGCCAACATTACCTGCGCGCTTATCGAGGAGATCGCCGGCGGCGAGGTTGCTCCCGGCTATGTCGACGTTTTCCCCGCGCCCAAGACTATCGACAGCATTAAGCTGCGCCTGGCCCGCGTGCATGCCATTTGCGGTGCCGACATCGAGCCTGACTTTATCGAGCGCTCGCTCACCCGTCTGGGCTGCACCGTCGAGCGCGACGGCGAGGACTTTATGGTCACGCCGCCGAGCTTCCGTCCCGACCTGCCGCGCGAGATCGACCTGATCGAGGAGGTCCTGCGCCTGTGGGGTATGGGCCGTGTGACGGCGACCATCCCGGCTGCCAAGAACCACATCGGCGGCCTGACCCGCGAGCAGAAGCTCACCCGTAAGGTCGGCGAGATCCTGCGCGCCTGCGGCCTCAACGAGACCACGACTTTTGGCTTTGCCGCCCCGGGCGACCTGGAGAAGATCGGTATGTCCACCGAGGGCCGCGGCTGCCCCGTGGTGCTCATGAACCCGCTGGTGGCCGAGCAGACCGAGATGCGCCGCTCGCTGCTGCCGGGCCTGCTGCAGTCCGTGGCCTACAACGAGGCCCACGGTACGCCCAACGTGCACCTGTACGAGGTCGGCAGCCTGTTCCACGGTCGCGAGAACGCCAGCCTGCCCAAGGAGACCAAGTCCGTGGCGGGTGTGCTCTCGGGCCAGTGGAGCGAGCAGTCCTGGAACATGAAGTACCGTAAGCTGCGCTTCTTCTTTGGCAAGGGCATTGTCGAGGAGCTGCTTGCCCAGCTGCGCATCGAGAAGGTTCGCTTCCGTCCCGTCGAGGGCGAGGGCTACGCTTTCTTGCAGCCGGGTCGTGCGGCCGAGGTTCTGTCCGGCGGCACCGTGCTGGGCTGGGTCGGCGAGATCCACCCCGAGGCGCGCGAGGCCTGCGGCATCGACGAGGTCGTCGTTGCCTTTGAGCTCGATCTGGACAAGCTGATCAAGGGCGCCCGCAATCAGGAGAACTACCGCGAGTTCTCGCAGTACCCTGCCGTTGAGCACGACCTTGCTATCGTGGTCGACAACTCCGTGACCTGCGAGGATCTTGAGCGCCGTATTACCAGCGCCGGCGGCAAGCTGCTCGAGGGCGTGCGTCTGTTCGACGTCTACCGCGATCCCATCCGCATTGGAGCGGGCAAGAAGTCCATGGCCTTTGCGCTTACGTATCGCTCTGACGACCATACGCTCACCAGCGAAGAGGTTGAGAAGGCGCACCAGAAGATCGTCACCAAGGTATGCAAGGGCGTAAACGGCGAGGTCCGCGGCTAGGATTTGCGCTGGGAGCGCAGGACCCCTCGGCAGTTGCTGTGGGGCCCTGCGTGACCGCAGTGTTTGGAAAAGGCATTGCTGAGCCTGCATATATGACACGCGCATTACATAACGGCGTGCTGCTTTGTCGGCAGCGCGCCGTTTTGCTATGATAGCCCGCGGCGTGTTACGAATCTGACAATACGTAACACTGACAAGGCGATTTAAGCGGCGTTGTAATTCTGTGCGCCGACAACCGGGAGGCGTACATGCACATTCCAGATAATTATCTGTCCCCGCAGACCGATGCCGTCATGGCGGTGGCAATGGTGCCCGTTTGGGTCCACTGCATCAAGAAGGTGCGCGCCACGCTCGATCGCGAGCACATGGCTTTCCTGGGCATCTGCGCCGCGTTCTCCTTCCTGCTCATGATGTTCAACGTGCCGCTGCCCGGCGGCACCACAGGCCACGCCGTCGGCGGCGCACTCATCGCGCTGCTGCTGGGCCCCGAGGCCGCTGCCATCGCTGTCTCGGTCGCGCTGGCGCTGCAGGCGCTGCTGTTTGGCGACGGCGGCATTCTGTCCTTTGGCGCCAACTGCTTTAACATGGCCTTCGTGCTGCCGTTTGCCGCTGCTGTCGTGTTCCGTGCGCTCAACAGCCGTTTGCACGACAAGAGCTGGGGCACCTCGGTTTCGGCTATCGTAAGCGGCTGGGTCGGCCTGTGCCTGGCGGCCCTGTGCGCGGCAATCGAGTTTGGTATTCAGCCGATGCTCTTCACCAACGCCTCGGGTGCTCCACTGTACTGCCCCTTCCCGCTGTCCGTGGCTATTCCGGCAATGTTGATCCCGCATATGCTGGTTGCCGGCGTGGTCGAGGGCGTGGCGACGGCCGCCATCTACGGCTTTATCAAGAAGACGGCGCCGAGCGTTATCGTCGGGCCCGAGGCCGTCGATGGCCAGCTTGCTGCCGAGGGCGCTGCTGCCAAGAAGACCTCGCTGGTCCCCACGCTCATCCTGGTCGCCGTGCTTGTCGTGGCCACGCCGCTGGGCCTGCTAGCCACGGGTGACGCCTGGGGCGAGTGGGACGCCGAGGGCGCCGCGACCGCCGTTCAGGAGGCTGGTGACAACAGTCTGCAGACTTCGGTCGGCCTCGATACCCCGACCTTTGCCGACGCGCTGCCCACGGGCGATTATCTGCAGGCCTATTCTGAGGAGCAGGGCCTTGGCTTTGCCGGCCAGGCCGCGATGTATATTCTTTCGGGCGTGATTGGCGTGGCGGTGCTCACCATCGCATTCCGTCTGATTTCGCTGACGGTCAAGGAAAGCGGTGCTCATGGCAATAGCCGAGCTGCCTAGCTGGCTTGCGGCCGAGGAGCGATACGAGCCCGCGGGGGTTCGGCATCGTGTGATGCAAAAGAATGTCCTGCATCTGGCGAGCCTGCTTGAGCGGGTTCGCCTGGGTGGAGGTGCGCACGAGGGCGGGTCGATGGTCGACTGCGCCCTTTCTTGCGTTTCGGCTCCGGTGCGTCTGGTGGGGATGTTCGTTTGCGTCCTGTGCGTGTGTCTGACGCAAAGCCCGCTGTACCTCATGTTGATGGCGGCTATTGCGCTGGTGCTCGTTGCCGTGCGCCCCGTACGTGGGCTGCGGGCAACCTTTGTGCCGGCGCTTGGCGCCACGGGGCTTGCGGCGGCTCTGGCACTGCCTGCCCTGCTGCTGGGCGCGTCTGCCACGGGCGCCATGCTCAAGATTGCGCTCAAGACCTTCATTAATGTGTCGCTGGTGCTGGGCGTTTCGTGGACCCTCACGTGGAGCCGCATGTCGGCGGCGCTCAAGATGCTGCATCTTCCCGACGAAGTTATCTTTACGTTTGATATGGCGCTCAAGCATATCGAGGTGCTGGGTCGCACGGCGCACAATCTGTGCGAATCGGTCATGCTGCGCAGCGTTGGCCATGCGCCTGAGGGATTTTCGCGTACCGATTCGATCGCGGGTATCATGGGCATGACCTTTATCAAGGCGATGGAATGCAGCCGCGCGATGGACGAGGCTATGCTTTGCCGCGGCTTTGCCGGCGCGTATCCGGCGCCCGCGCGGAGCGGCTTTGGCTGGCGCGATGCGGTCTATGCGGCCGGCGTGGCTCTGCTGGCAGTGTTGTGCGCCGTGCTGTAGGCGCTGCTGGTTCCGGCTGGGGATGTAAATAGGGAAGGGCGACGTTTTGACGATCGATATGAATAGTGCGGCGGGCACGAACGGTGCGGGCGGCGCCGAGGTCACGCCGCTCATTGAGCTGCGCGACGTGGTGTTCTCCTATGCGGAGCATACGGTTGTCGATGGTGTGTCGCTGCAGGTCGATCGTGGCGAACTCGTTGCCCTGCTCGGCCCCAACGGCTGCGGTAAGACGACGATTATGCGCCTTATCAACGGCCTTGAACTCGCAGACGCAGGGGCATACCTGTTTGACGGGCACGTGATCGATGCGGCGTTTCTAAAGGATTCCGCGGCCGCTCAGCGTTTTCATCAGCGCGTGGGCTTTGTGTTCCAGAATGCCGATGCCCAGCTCTTTTGCGCTACGGTGGGCGAGGAAGTTGCTTTTGGTCCCGCGCAGATGGGGTTGCCGGCAGACGAGCTCGAGCGCCGCGTGCGCGATGCCATGGGGCTGTTCCAGGTTGCCGACCTTGCCGACGCCTCTCCCTATCAGCTCTCGGGCGGGCAAAAGAAGCGCGTTGCGCTGGCCGCCGTCGTGTCGATGAACCCGGATATCTTGGTCCTCGACGAGCCTACCAATGGGCTCGACGAGGATTCATGCGACATCGTGGTCAACTTCTTGCTGGCCTACGTCGCGGCGGGTAAGACGGTCTTGATGAGCACGCATCACCAGGATTTGGTGCGACGCCTGGATGCCCGTGCAATTTATATCGATCGATATCACCATGTGGTCGAGGCGCCTTCGCCGTCGTATGGAACCGAAAGCGGTGCTACGGACTAGTTGCTGCGCAGAGCGTGCGTAACCGCCCGCGCGGCTTTGCCGTGATGGTATAGTTATCCAGGTTTTTATGGGGGTGGCTATGCCAAGCTGGAACATTCATATCGCTCAGACGGAGCGTTTGCTGGAGCGCACCGGTGCGCTTGCCAAGAGCGTGCGCGACCGCAATGCCTTTTTGTTTGGCTGCGTGGTTCCGGATATCTTCGTGGGCTATATGGTCCCTGGCATCGCCGATCCCATCCCGTACCGCATTACGCACTTTGCCAAGCCTGAGCCCATCCCTAAGCCGCGTGAGCATGAGTTCTGGGATACCTATGTGGCACCGTTGCTTAAAAGTTCGCCCACCGGTGCGCCGGCCGTGGCGACCTCGATTATCGAGGAACGCGAGCGACTGAACCGCGTGCACTATCCCCAGCGCTACAAGGATGCCGAGCCGGTTGCCGGTCCCGGCGCCTGCGAGTTCTCGCTTGCGTCCGAAGATGTGGCGCAGTCGCTGCTCGATTTGACGCTGGGCGTCTGGTCGCATCTGGTGGCCGATACCGTATGGAATACGCGCGTGAATCAGTACCTGGAGGCGCACGGCGGCAAGCCGTGTGAGGAGTTCCGCATTAAAAAGCAAGGCGACTTTGACTGGTTTGGCAAGACGCTCGGCATTGTTTCGATTCCGCGTGCGACCGATCGCCTGTATACCGCTGCGACGCGTTTTGGGCAGTATCCCATCCATAAGGAATATGTGCTCAAGACCATCGGCGTCATGCACGAGATTGTGCGCGAAAACCCCGGCGAGCCCGATCATCCGCCGTATCGCCTGCTAACCGAGGAGTTTTTCGATGCAACGTTTACCGAGGTCATCGAGCTAACCGAGGCAGGCTTTGCGGCTCGCGTTGCTGCTTCTGACGTTCCCGCAGTCCCCCTGATCGCTAGCTGCTAGCTGGCCGGCTTGACGGCGAACAGCTCATTCCAATCGACCAATAGCTCCCGTCGAAGGTTTTCTGCGGCGGTGCGTTCCTGATCGGTCTTTGGGATGTAGGGAAGCCCCGCCTTTTTATGGATGAGCTCGGCGATGTTGTTAAAGCTCTTCGTGTCCTTGATTTGCTCATAGGTTATCTGGATAACGTCATAGCCCATGCTTGTGAGGGCGGTGGTGCGCTCGGCATCGGAGAGACTTGCGGTTTCGCTGTCATGGGCGGATCGGCCTTGGCATTCCAAGATGACGCCCATGCTGTCGGTGTTGCTCTCGATGAGGACATCGGCGTAGCAGCAGGTTTTGTCATACAGTGAGCGCGCGGCGTCGCTGAGTGGGATGCGCACGTTGTTTGTGATGTTGATGCCCATGCCGCCCTCGTCACGGGGGAGCGAGACAAGCATGGAGGTCTGTACTTCGAAGGGCGAGGCAGTCTGCCCCGTCATGTGCTCGGCCGCCCAGCGGAGCTGCTTAACGCCGCGCAGGCCTGCGGCCTGCTTAGCGAATGCGGCGATATCCGCCGCGCTGAGGAGCGGTTGGCGCTTCCACAGGTTGGTGTCATTGCCCTTGGTGTCGTTAACTCGCTCCCAGCCGCAGTTGGGTGGAATGAGCTTAAGCGAAATAGATTCATCGAGTTGTTGCTGCGTTCGCTCGCAGGGCTTAAACACTGCAAAGGAGCCGCACATCTCGTAGCAAGCCATGAGTAACTGGTTGCGTGAGACCTTCGTAGCAAGGTTGAGCAGCGTAAACTCGGGCGACGTGACATCAAATCCATGCTCAGTCTGCCTAAACGACCCAGGAGGTGGCTCTTGGGTCAGGAGGTGCGATTTAAACAGGCTTCGCGACCCGGATTGTGCCCGAGTGAATACTAGCCTGTGAAGCGGTGTGTGAAGCAGGTCTTTTACAACTGCATGACTTCCGAGGCCGCAACATCTGCGATCCATATTGCCAAGGCTAATGGCGGGGTAAAGGCCTAATACCTGCGGCGGGATACGGTGATAGTAAAAAGCGGATTGACCGCATATCGTCAGGTCCATGACGTCCTCCTGGTCGAAATATGCTTTTGGACCGTGCGATGCCAGTGTCAATTCGGAAGTATGCGGCAAAATCTAAACCCTGTGAGCAGGCCTGGCTTTTGAGGCTAGTTTATCAGGCATTTTGTTGCGAAAAAACAGGGTGTGCTCGGAGGTTTCAGAATTTGCCGCATACTTCCGAAAACGCGGTCGATTTGGACCATGCTAAAACGATTTAGCAGCCTCGGTTGGGGTGTGGGTTTGCCACCGGGCGGACGCTACTGATGCTGGGAACGCTCGTTTTGGGCCTCGAAGGGTGGATTTCGCGCTTTTGGTAAAGAAATAGGTGCGTGTCATGCCGTGCGGTAGGCATCGGCGCACAGAAAAAAGGGCCCGGAAGGCAAAGCCTTCCGGGCCCTTTGCAATGCAAACATGCTTGCAAGTACGACTTAACGCACCTGAGCGACGTAAGCGACGTTGGTCGAGGAGACCTTGTCCTCGAGCTGGACGCTCATGCGGGGATCGCCGGCGGTAGCGACGGTCAAATCGCCGGTCTCGACGTAGCCGAGCTCCTTAGCGGTCTCGATTGCCTTGACGATCGTGCCGTTGACGGTGCCCTGGGTAATCTCTGCCTGGTGCGGGATAACGCCCCAGTACATGATCATCTGCTGGACGGCCCACTCGTGGCGGGAGAACGCGCAGATCGGCATGTTGGGACGGAAGTGCGAGATCAAGCGAGCGGTACGACCGGTGGTCGTCGGCACGGTGATGCACTTGGCGCCAACGGTGGTGGCCATGTTCACAGCGGACATACCTACAACGTTGTTGACAACGCGGGTGCCGTGAGCATCGGCCGGAACCTCGAGCGGAGCGTGAGCCGGGAGGTACTTCTCGGTCTCGAGAGCGATGCTGGCCTGCATCTTGACGGCCTCGACCGGGTACTTGCCGGCAGCGGACTCGCCGGAAAGCATAACGGCGTCGGTGCCGTCGTAAATGGCGTTAGCAACGTCGGCAACCTCGGCGCGCGTCGGACGCGGGTTCTGCTGCATGGAGTCGAGCATCTGCGTAGCGGTGATAACGGGCTTATAGGCCGCGTTGCACTTGGCGATGATCTCCTTCTGGATGTGCGGAACGAGCTCGGGCTTGATCTCGATGCCCAGGTCGCCACGGGCGACCATGATGCCGTCGGAAGCCTCGAGGATCTCGTCGAAGTTCTCGACGCCCAGGGCGCACTCGATCTTCGGGAAGATCGTCACGTGCTCGCCACCGTTCTCGCGGCAAAGCTCGCGGATGCCGCGGACGGACTCGCCGTCACGGATGAAGGAAGCGGCGATGTAGTCGATGTTCTCGGTCAGGCCAAAGAGGATGTCCTGACGATCGCGCTCGGTGATGGCGGGCAGCGAGATGTTGACGTTGGGCATGTTGACGCCCTTGCGCTCGCCAATCAGGCCGTCGTTCTTGACGACGCAGGTCATGTCCTGGCCGTCGACGGACTCGACCTCGAGGGCAACCAGGCCGTCATCGATCAGGATGAGGGAGCCCTTCTCGACCTCGGAGGGCAGAGCCAGGTAGTCGAGGGAGATGTGCTCAGCGGTGCCGTGGAAATCCTCGGACGTGGGCTGAGCGGTGACGACGATCTTGTCGCCGGTCTTGACGGCAACCTTCTTGCCGTCGACCAAAAGGCCGGTGCGGACCTCGGGGCCCTTGGTGTCGAGCAGGATGCCGACGGGCATGCCGAGCTCCTTGGAAATACGGCGGACGCGCTCGATGCGACCGTGGTGCTCGTCGTAGGAGCCGTGCGAGAAGTTAAAACGGGCGACGTTCATGCCCGCCTTGATCATCTCGCGGATGGTCTCGTCGCTATCGCAGGCGGGACCCATGGTGCATACAATCTTGGTGCGCTTGTACATTCAGACCTCCATCTGACATCGTCTTGCGCTGATAGATAAACCATAAGAAATAAAACTGAGATGATTATAACGAAATGCCGACCGAATACCCCAAAAAATCGACCGTATGCCGAATTAGAAGTTCATTTTTTGCGGAAAAACGGTATATGCAAAAATTTTACCAACCGTTCTAACCGCTGCTATCTGGGCGATATTTTAGTTCGATGATGCGCCGAAGAAAAAACGTTTTATCAATCTTGAGCATCACACTGTCTGCACCGTTGCGCCTGTGCCGTGTTTCCAGATGGAATGTTTTGGCTAGACGCGTCGCTTTGGGGTACCATAGCTCCACTATCAACTGCCGCTCAGCACGGCAGCCTTGATGAGCCCTTGCCCTTCTCCTGGGAATTATGATCGGGCATCAATCTGCTGAGTGGCCCGAATCCCAGGAGGGGACTCTATATGCAAAAGGAATACCTGTCCGCCGCGGCGGAGGTGCTCAGCGACCAAGGTGTCGATGAGAACCTCGGCCTGAGCAACGACGAGGCGTCGTCGCGCCTTGCCAAGACAGGCCCTAACAAGCTCGAGGAAGCCGAGAAGACGCCGCTATGGAAGCGTTTCTTTGAGCAGATGGCCGACCCCATGGTCATCATGCTGATCGTTGCCGCCGTTATCAGCGCACTTACGGGCATGGTCAAGGGCGAGCCCGATTTTGCCGACGTCGCCATTATCATGTTCGTCGTTATCGTCAACTCGGTGCTGGGCGTGGTCCAGGAAGCCAAGAGCGAGGAGGCCCTCGAGGCCCTGCAGGAAATGAGCGCGGCGCAGTCCAAGGTGCTGCGCGACGGCAAGCTCGTGCACCTGCCGAGCGCCGAGCTCGTGCCCGGTGACGTGATCATGCTCGAGGCGGGCGACTCGGTCCCGGCCGACTGCCGCGTGCTCGAGAGCGCCACGATGAAGATTGAGGAAGCCGCGCTGACCGGCGAGTCCGTGCCGGTCGAGAAGCACGCCAACGTGATCGAGCTCGCCGCGGGCACCGATGACGTGCCGCTCGGCGACCGCAAGAACATGTGCTACATGGGTTCCACCGTGGTGTACGGTCGCGGTCGCGCCGTCGTGGTCGGCACCGGTATGAACACCGAGATGGGCAAGATTGCCGGCGCTCTTGCCGAGGCCAAGGAAGAGCTCACGCCGCTGCAGGTGAAGCTCGCCGAGCTCAGCCGCATCCTTACCATTATGGTTATCGTCATCTGCGTCGTCATCTTTGGCGTCGACATCATCCGTCACGGCGTGGGCAACGTCCTTACCGACCCGACCGCCCTGCTCGACACCTTTATGGTTGCCGTCTCGCTCGCCGTCGCCGCCATCCCCGAGGGCCTGGTCGCCGTCGTGACCATCGTCCTTTCGCTCGGAGTGACCAAGATGGCCAAGCGCCAGGCGATTATCCGTAAGCTTTCCGCCGTCGAGACCCTTGGCTGCACACAGACCATCTGCTCCGACAAGACCGGTACCCTTACCCAGAACAAGATGACCGTCGTCAAGCACGAGCTCGCTGCGCCCAAGGAGAAGTTCCTGGCCGGCATGGCGCTGTGCTCCGATGCCCAGTGGGACGAGGAGCTGGGCGAGGCCGTGGGCGAGCCGACCGAGTGCGCACTCGTCAACGATGCCGGCAAGGCTGGTCTTACTGGCCTGGCTGCCGAGCACCCGCGCGTGGGCGAGGCTCCGTTCGACTCGGGCCGTAAGATGATGTCCGTGGTCGTCGAGACCCTGGACGGCGAGTACGAGCAGTACACCAAGGGCGCGCCCGACGTGGTGATCGGCCTGTGCACCCATATCTACGAGGGCGATAAGGTCGTCCCCCTGACCGAGGAGCGTCGTGCCGAGCTCGTGGCCGCTAACAAGGCCATGGCCGACGAGGCTCTGCGCGTACTGGCGCTGGCAAGCCGCACCTACACCGAGGTCCCGAGCGACTGCAGCCCCGCTGCGCTCGAGCACGACCTGGTCTTCTGTGGCCTGTCCGGAATGATTGACCCTGTCCGCCCCGAGGTCGCCGACGCTATCCGCGAGGCGCACGACGCCGGTATCCGCACCGTCATGATCACGGGCGACCACATCGACACCGCCGTGGCCATCGCCAAGCAGCTGGGCATCGTCGCCGATCGCAGCCAGGCTATCACCGGTGCCGACCTCGATCGCATGAGCGACGAGGAGCTCGACGCGCACATCGAGGACTACGGCGTGTACGCTCGCGTCCAGCCCGAGCACAAGACCCGCATCGTCGAGGCCTGGAAGTCGCGCGACCAGATCGTGGCCATGACGGGCGACGGCGTCAACGACGCCCCGTCCATCAAGCGCGCCGACATCGGCGTCGGTATGGGCATCACTGGCACCGACGTCACCAAGAACGTCGCCGACATGGTGCTTGCCGACGATAACTTCGCCACCATCATCGGCGCCTGCGAAGAGGGTCGTCGCATCTACGACAACATCCGCAAGGTCATCCAGTTCCTGCTTTCGGCCAACCTTGCCGAGGTCTTCTCGGTGTTCATCGCCACGCTCATCGGCTTTACCATCTTCCAGCCGGTGCAGCTGCTGTGGGTGAACCTGGTCACCGACTGCTTCCCCGCGCTCGCGCTGGGCATGGAGGACGCCGAGGGCGACATCATGAAGCGCAAGCCGCGCAACGCCAAGGACGGCGTCTTTGCCGGTCACATGGGCCTGGACTGCGTGGTCCAGGGCCTGATCATCACCGTGCTGGTGCTGGCGAGCTTCTTTGTGGGCGTGTACTTTGACATGGGCTACATCCACATCGCCGATATGATCGCCGGCAATGCCGACGAGGAAGGCGTGATGATGGCGTTCATCACGCTCAACATGGTCGAGATTTTCCACTGCTTCAATATGCGCAGCCGTCGTGCGTCGCTGTTTAGCATGAAGAAGCAGAACAAGTGGCTGTGGGCTTCGGCCGCGCTGGCGCTGGTGCTGACGGTTATCGTGACCGTGCAGCCGACGCTTGCTGAGATGTTCTTTGGCCCCGTGACGCTTGAGCTCAAGGGCGTTATCGCCGCCTTGGGCCTTGCCTTCCTGATCATTCCGCTGATGGAGATTTACAAGGCGATCATGCGCGCAGTGGAGAAAGAGTAACGTACCTGTCCGGGCCCGCCCCACGCCCTTTCTCCCTCACTGGTCCTCGCGCTTCGCGCTGCGGGATCGTTCGGGAGAAAGGGCTTCCGGGGCGGGCCCTGCGGTATCCTTGCTGGCTTTTCTCCCGTGCGGATGAAAAGGGCTGAGGGAAAGTATGTGAGCTGGTCGGGCTTTGCCCGGCCAGCTCTTTTTGATTTAAAATACCTGCTCAGTTGTGATTTATGGTACTGGGAGGCGTTTGTGGGCAAGGCTAAGGCTAAGGCGAAGAAAAAGACGACGGGGGCGCGGGCTAAGCGCGATCGTCGTCGGAAGCTCGCGACCGAAGCCCCTGTATCTGCTGAGGAGTTGCTGGCGAGTGTACCGGGGCTTGACGCGCTGCAGGATGTTCCGGCGTTCGATGACCTGCCGGTCGATGCGGCTCAGCAGGCTGCATTTGACGACTTTTGCGCGCAGGCCGAGGAGCCCGAGCAGATGCAGCTCGGTGCCGTGGTACGCCTGGACCGCGGGTTTCCGCTGGTGGCAACTGACGATGACACGTTTCGTGCCGAGCATGCCGTAGGGTTTGCCAAGTCGCGTGGCGAGGACGAGGTCTTGCTGCCCGCCGTGGGCGACCGCGTGGCGGTTCGCCGTGCTCCCGGGCACGACATGGGCGTCATCGAGTGCGTACTGCCGCGCCGTACGAGCTTTGAGCGCTGGCGCGGCCGTGCCCGCGGGGAGCGCCAGGTGCTCTGCTCTAACGTTGACAGTGTGCTGATCGTGCAGGCGCTCGGCGCCGGCGAGGTGCTGCTCGATCGCGTGGCGCGCTCACTGGTGTTGGCGCTCGATTGCGATGCCGAGCCGGTGGTGGTGCTCACCAAGGCCGACCGCTGCGAGGCCGATGAGCTCGAGCGCGATCTGGACCGCGTGCGCCGTCTGGTGGGTCCGGACGTGCGCGTGATCGTGACGTCTTCTGCCGAGGGCCTCGGCCTGGACGAGGTGCGCGCCTGCGTGCCGGCTGGGAGCTGTGCCATGATCTTGGGCGAGTCGGGTGCCGGCAAGTCAACGCTGCTCAATGCGCTGTTGGGCCACGATGCGCTGGCCACTGGCGGCGTGCGCGAGCGTGATGACCAAGGTCGCCACACCACGGTTGCGCGCGTGATGGTGGCGCTGCCGGGCGACGCCGGCGTGATCGCCGATGCCCCGGGCCTGCGCAGCCTGCCGCTCGTGGGACATGAGCGGGGTCTGGCGCGCGCCTTCCCCGAGATCGTCGAGGCGTCGCGCGCGTGCCGGTTTGGCGATTGCACGCACACTCACGAGCCGGGTTGCGCCGTTCGCGAGGCCGAAGATGCCGGACAGATCGACAGCCTGCGTCTGGAGACGTTCCAAAACCTGGCGTCATCCATGCGCGTGAGTGCCCAAATGCTCGACCCCGATGTCCATCTGTAATTGAATTTTCCTATGACAGCCGTCTCCTAATTGCTTGGGAGGCGGCTTTTTTTGCTGCCAAAGCGCCTCGAAATATGCGTTTTGCCGACGTTCTGACCAAAACCTTGCCACGAGCTTGACGGGCTGGTCAGCTTTTGGTCAGCAATTGGTTTGACACGTAAAACCAAGATTGCGATTGCACCGCTTTGCGCCCTGGCCGCCCAGACAATGGTGGTACGGGCATTTGCCCGGTGCTACCTTGAGAGGAGCGGCCGTGAACAAGAGCAAGCGCATCGCCATCAGTCTGGCCGCGGGCGTGCTTGCCGCGGCGCTCTGCATGGTTTACGGCTCGTCGATCCGTTCGCAAGCCGAGCAGGCTCAGGCCGAGACGTTGGCAAAATACGGCGGCGACCGCGTTGAGGTGTGCGTCGCGGCGCGCGATATCGATGCGGGCGAGACCCTCGACGAGACTAATGTCATAACTCAGGAATGGCTGGCGAGTCTGTTGCCGCGCGATGCGGCGACCGAGCTGCGTCAGGTGCGCGGCGACGTGACGACCTCACGCATTCCCAAAAACGCCGTGATTTGCAATGTCTACACCAAGGCCGAGAGCCACAAGCTCGAGGTGCCTAAAGGCAAGGTTGCAGTTTCGGTGGCGGTCGATGCCGAGCACTCGGTCGGCGGCGCCACGGGCGTGGGCAGCTATGTGGACGTGTACGTGCAAAAAGATGGCGTGACCGATCGTTTGTGCGGCGCGTACGTGATTGATACCAGCGAAGATGCCGGCACCACGCGCGAAGGCAAGATCGAGTGGGTGACGCTGGCGGCAGACCCCGAAGATGTCAAGGAATTGCTGGGGGCCTCGGGAAAGGGAACGGTCAGCTTGACGATTCCCGCCACGGCGCGCGGCAAAAAGAGCGGAGGCGACGAGTGATGAAGGCGATCTGGCTTGCGTGCTGCGCGTGCGGCGATTACGGGCTGCTACAGCAGGAAGTCGAGGGTCGCGATGTGGGCGCGCAGGTGCTTCGCGTGGGCGACCTGGACGGGCTGGTATCCATGGCGCGGGCGTTTCCGTCGCGCCGCGGTGCCGCCATCATCGCGGCGTCTCTGTTCGATACCGAAGACGTGCGGAAGACCGTTGCGCGCCTGACGGCCGAGGGCCGTGTGAGTCGTGTCGTCGTGTTGATCGAGGCGCTCGACCCGTCGGATATCGAAGGGCTGTTTCGCGCAGGGGCGACCGAGGTCATCGCTGCGCACAGTTTGTGCGGCAACGGGCGCGCGGGTGAGGGAACGGTTGATTCCGATCGGCGCATGACGATTGAGCCCGATGCTTTTGTTGATAGGGAACCCGGGGCGCCTCGCGCTACAAGAGGCCCGCGTGTTGATGAATATGGAAAAGCGGAAGCCGAGCATGGTCGGCGCCCCCGGGACCCCCTTGCATACGATGACGCTGGAAGGCCGGTACCGTATGGCGATGACGTTCTGGCTGAAGATATGGGATACGTGCACGGCGTAAATCTGGCCGATGAGCTCGACGAGGTCGAGGGTTTTGCCGGGGCTGGCGAGCCGTGTGCCGCTGCGTCTTTGGCTTCGGAACCGCAGCCCGGGCAGCCTGACATGCCGGCTTGGGCTCAGCGCGTGACTGCGGCGGGGGAGACGGGGATGTTATCGCCCGCGTCCGTGTCGCCGGTTCCTGCACCGTCAGCCCCCGCGCCGTCGGCGGACGCTTCGATTCCGTCGCGTCGGGCGCCGGTCGTCTGCGCCGTCTCGGGTTCGGGCGGTTGCGGCAAGTCGACGATCGTTGCCACCATGGCGCATGCGGCGTCGCTGTTGGGTTTGCGTGCCGCCGTGCTCGACTTGGACCTCATGTTTGGAAACCTATACGATCTGCTGGGTGTCGATGCCCCGCATGATATAGCGACGCTTATCGAGCCGTCGGCGGCGGGCGCACTTGCCGAGCCGGATATCGTGGCCGCATCGATGCGCGTCGCCCCGGGCGTCACGCTCTGGGGGCCTGTCGCGGCCCCCGAGAAGGCCGAGCTCATGGCACGTCCGGTGGAGCTATTGCTCGATGTTTTGCGTCGCGAATCCGACGTGGTCTTTGTCGACACCTCGGTCTTTTGGGGTGATGCCGTGGCCGCCGCGGTGGCGGCGAGCGACCGTTGCCTGGTCGTAGGCGATGCGGCAGTATCGTCCGCGACATCCGCTTCGCGCGTCATTGAGCTGGCGAGCCGCGTGGGCGTACCACGCACGCGCATGAGCGCCGTGTTCAACCGGTTTGGTGCGCGCGGTGCCGACGAGGACGTCGCCATGCGCTTTGAGATTGCCTGCGCACTGAGCTCCAAGATCCGCATTGCCGATGGCGGCCAGAACTTGGCCGCGCTCATGGCATTCGGTCGCGCCGACGAGGCAGTGGGTCAGACGAGCGCTTTTGCGACCAGCGTGCGCGAGGCCACGCGCGAGATGCTCGTGGAGCTGGGCTGCGCCGTCGGTCCTTGGAGCGATATGGTCGCTGACCGCGCGACCCGCACCGAGCGCCCACGCATCCGTCTTCCCTGGTCGCGTGAGGGTGATTCGCGATGAGTCTGCAGACGCGGATTAAAGCCGCTGGCGCGGCCGCTGCGGCTGCCCCCGTTGATGCGGGACGTCGCCGTGCCGTTAAACGCCGCACCAAGCGTGCGGTGATGGACCGCATGGGCTACGACGAGGTGGCGCGCATCAGTGCCTACGTCGACCCGGCCTTTGCTCGCTCTGAGCTACGTCCGGCAGTGGAAGCGGCGCTCAACGTGGAAGAGCCGACCGACTTAGCGACGCCTGAGCGTGAGACCATCATCGACGAGATTCTAGATGACGTGGTGGGCCTGGGACCGCTGCAGCCGCTCATCGAGGACGACACCGTTACCGAAATCATGATCAACGGCTGTCGCTCTGCCTTTTTTGAGCGCAGTGGCGTTTTGTATCCCATCGAGCACGCGTTTGAGGACGACGAGCAGATCCGTGTGCTCATCGACCGCATCATCTCGCCGCTCGGCCGTCGTATCGACGAGCGTAGCCCCATCGTCAACGCCCGCCTCAAGACGGGTTATCGCGTCAACGCGGTGATTCCACCCGTGGCGATCGACGGGCCAATCCTCACCATCCGTAAGTTCTCGGACCGTATCTGTTCGTTGGACGAGCTTGTGGGGTTGGGGTCACTGCCGCTTTGGTATGCGCAGCTGCTGTCGTGCGCGGTGTCGTTGCGGCAGGACTTGGCGGTTGCGGGAGGCACGGGGTCGGGCAAGACCACGCTGCTCAACGCGCTGTCGTGCGAGATTTCCACCGGCGAGCGCATCGTGACGATCGAGGATTCCGCCGAGCTCAAGTTTGCACATCACCCACACGTTGTTCGTCTGGAGGCGCGTGAGGCGTCAATCGAGGGCGAGGGTGCGGTGACGATTCGCGACCTGGTGACCAATGCTCTGCGTATGCGCCCCGATCGCATCGTCGTGGGCGAGGTGCGCGGTGCCGAGTGCTGCGACATGCTGCAGGCCATGAACACGGGCCACGACGGCTCGCTCACCACGCTCCATGCGGGTACCGAGCAGGAGACCGTGGTTCGCCTGACGCTGCTTGCGCGCTACGGCATCGATTTGCCGAGTGAGCTTATCGAAGAGCAGATCGCCATGGCGCTCGACGGCATCGTGATGTCCGAGCGTCATGCGGATGGCAGGCGCTTTGTGGCCTCATATTCGGGGGTTCGCCGCGGCGCGTCGGGCGGTGTTGAGCTCGAGCGCTACGTGACGTTCGATGCCGCCGAACGCACCTGGACGCTCGACCGCGAGCCGCCGTTTATTGCGGAGGGCTTGCGGTCGGGAACGCTTACGCAAGAGGAGGTGGACGAATGGAGATCGCTGTGCCCCTCGTCGTAGGGGGTTTGGCGGGGCTTTCTGTCGCGACGGCGTGTGGGGCAGAGCCTCGTGTGCCGCGGATGCCGCCGGCGGAGCTGGCGCGCCAGACGCTCGAATCGATGGCGGAGAAGATGCCGCGTGAGTTGGCGGAAAACGACCTGCTGACAAAAATTGCCCGCTCGTGGGCGTCGCTGATCCCCGCAGATCACCTTGGACTTGCTATTGAGGATAACGCGGCTCGTCTGGCATTTCTGCTGTTGTCGAGCGGTATCTGCAGCGTTGTGCTGGCCGTTGCGTCGTTGTCGCCCATCGGCTTTGTCTTGGGGCTGGTGGCGCCGTTTGGCGTGGGTGCCGCGCGTGACACCTTCGATCGCCGACGCGAGCAGCATGATGTAGAAGAGGCCATGCCCGAGGCATTCACAGCGTTATCCATGTCGCTTGCCTCGGGGCATTCGCTGGCACAGGGCATGCGCTTTGTGGGCGCCCATGCGCAAGAGCCGGTGCATACCGAGTTTTTGCGGGTGGCGGCGGCAATCGATTGCGGCATCTCGGCGACCGACGCACTCGATGACCTACTCGTTCGCATCGATGCCCCCGGCCTTTCGCTTGTCACCTTGGCGCTCAAAGTATCGCAGCGCACCGGGGCTCCGCTTGCCGGCTTGCTGTCCGAGGCGTCGAGCATGGTGGGTGAGCGCATTGAGCTCAAACGCCGTCTGGACGTTAAGACGTCACAGGCGCGTATGTCGGCACACATGGTCGCGGCGATGCCGGCGGGCATGTGCGCGGTGCTGGCCTTGCTTTCGGCAGACTTTCGCCGCGGTCTTGTGACGCCGGCTGGTGCGGGCGCCGTGGTGCTGGGACTTGCCCTCAACGTCGTTGCCCTGGTAGTTATCCGGCGCATTATGCGGGTGGAGCTATGAGCGCCCTGGTCGGGGTCGCGGCTTGTCTGTGTGCCCTGAGCGTATTTGCCGCGACGGGTTTGGAGCGTGCGGATGCTCGCAAGATTGCAGAGACGTGCAAGCGTGAGGCGGTACTGGTCATTGCTGCGGGCTGCTCGGTGATTGATGCTCTGACCGCGCGAATGAAGGGCGCGATTGGGGCGGGCGGCCCGGCGCGGGTGTCGCTCGGTGAGGTGTCCGAGATGATCGACGTGGTGCGCCTGGGGCTTTCTGCCGGCCTTTCGTTTGACGCGGCGCTCGAGGTTTTCTGTGCCAATCGTCGGTCGGTGCTGGCCGTCCGTCTTGAGCGAGCCTGCATGGCGTGGCAGGTGGGCGTGGGGACGCGCGAGGCCGAGCTGTTGGCTGCCGCGCGTGATTTGGACGTGAGGGCGCTCGAGACCTTTGCCATCACGGTGGGGCAGGCGCTTGCCTTGGGCGCTCCGCTGGCCGAGACGCTGGCTGCTCAAAGTCGCGAGATCCGTGCGGCCCATCGCGCCGCAGTCGAGCGCGAGATCGAGCGCGCACCGGTCAAGTTGCTGATTCCCACCGGCACGCTCATCTTGCCGGCGTTGCTTCTGTCCATATTGGGCCCGCTGCTGGGAGCAGGCGGGATGATGTAGGGAGGAATACATGAACACGATGACCGACATTGCGGGCAAGGCTTGGAGCTGGGCTTTTTGCCGGGCAATCCGCGCTCGCCAGCGTGCCAAGGCGCTGTTGCGGGAGGAGAGCGCGCAGGGCACTACCGAATACGCCATCTTGGTCGGCGTGCTCGTAGTGATCGCGATTATTGCCATCGTCGCGTTTAAGAGCAAAGTCGAAGAACTATGGAACGCTATCAAAGACGGCATCAACAGCCTGTAGAAGGCAGGCGGCCTGTTGGTTCGCCGCTGGTGCTCGCCTGTTTGCTCGTGGCAATAGCGGTGACGCTTTGGGGACTGGGTGTTGCGCGACAGCAGCGTCCGGGCGCTACTGCCGATTTGGGATCGGGTTCGGCGGCGGTGTCACAGGCGAAAGGTGCGGGAGATATGGGCGGTCAGAATGCCGCCGTCACAGCTCAGACCTTTTTGCAGGCACTCGACGAGCAGGCGGCCAGCGCGACGAAGCCGTCTGCAGACAACGCGATCGCGGTTCGACTCGCATGGTCCGAGGACCGGCCGATGACCGAGGCGGCGGCAGACCTGTTGCGCGCCTACCGTGAGGTGCCCACGGCCCAGCTCGCCCTGAGCGGCTATCTCGATATTAAGGGCAACGTATGGGGCGCCATCGTGCGCGATGGGCGAGGCTGGGTCGACATGGTGACGGTTGCCGCGGATGCCAGCGATGCCTCGTGCCGCCTGCGCGCGGTGCGCTTGGTCCCGCAGACAACGAGCTCAAAGGAGGGGTCGTGAAATGCATGATGTCCTGCGTGAGGAATCTGCTCAGTCGACCGTCGAATACGCCATCGTCACCGTGGCACTGTTATCGATCGTGCTGGCGATTGCGGGGCTTTGGCGCGCTGGCACCGATGGGCGCTTGGCGGCGCTGGTCGAGCGGGCGGCGTCCCATGGCGTCGCCCCATCGTCGGTTATCGATGCCGCGACGGGTGCCAAGGACATCGCTCTGTATTGATATCGCGTGCGAGGATCGGGCGCAGTCTACGGTCGAGGCCGCCTTTTTGCTGCCGACGTTTTTGACGCTTATCTTGCTCGCGTTGCAGCCGGTGTGCCTGCTCTATACGCGCGCGGTCATGGAGTCCGCCGCCGCCGAGACCGCGCGGCTTATGACCACGACGACGGTTGAGGACGACGATGACCTTAAGGAGTTCACTCGCCGCAGACTTGCCGCGGTGCCCAACGTCTCGATTTTTCATGCCGGCGGGCCGCTGTCGTGGGATATCGAGTTGGGGCGGGCCGGTGCCGGCGGCGTTTCGTCCGTGTCTGTTGCCGGCGAGGTTAAGCCGCTGCCCGTGATCGGTGCATTTGTGCAGGCCATGGGCAGTGCGGGTGAGGGCGGCTATGTCGAGCTCAGGGTCGACGTCTCGTATCGATCGCGTCCCGAATGGCTGGAGGGAGATTATGATTTATGGATTGCTGCATGGGATTAGGCGCTGCCTGCTGCGGGTGACGCAAGGGTTTGCGGCCCGCCGTCGACCAGGCACTCGCCACAAGCGGGGCGGCTTTATGGGCCGTGCCGGTATCGACTTGTTTATCGAAGACGGTGCCTATACCACGCTCTCCTCTGCGGTTGTCATTCTGGTGGTGCTTACGCTGCTGTTTTCGTCGACCGCGGCGATATGGAGCATGTCGCGCGCCGGAGACACCCAGGTGGCGGCCGATAGCGGTGCACTGGCGGGCGCCAACGTGGTGTCGTCCTATCACACGGCCGCCACGGTGGTCGATGCGAGTATTTTGAGTTTGGGCCTGGCGGGGTTTGCCACGATCGGCACCGGCTTGGTTGCCATTCTCATTCCGGGCGCCGAGGTTGTCGGCAGCGATATCATCGATACGGGAACCCGGATCATTAAAACGCGTAACAAGTTTGCCAAAAGTGCGGCAAAGGGCCTGCAAAAGATCGAGACCGCCTTGCCGTACCTGGTTGCCGCGCGCGCCATGCAGGCAGTATCGGCGCAGGATACCGACGGCGTGACCTATACCGGTACGGCGCTTGCCGTGCCTAGGACATCTGAGTCGGATTTTGTTGCGCTCGAAGGATCCGAAATCTCGACCGATGCCATTAAAGATGCGTCGGAAGATCTGGAGCGCGCGGCCGAGGAGCTACAAAAAGCATCGGAGGAGACGGCGAAGGCCAAAGAGCGCGCCTGGCTAGCGGATTGCGGTGGATCGGATAAAGGTTCGGTCGGTAGCTGTTCGTGTATGTGGGAGCGTGCGAAAAGCCTAACGGATCTCTCCGGTGTTCAAAATCCGCATTACTCATCGAGCGTTACGTGGGAGCCTCAAGTTGCCCTTAATCGCGCGAAGGACTACTACCATTGGCGTCTGACAAACGAGAAGCCCCAAGGCTCGAGTGTCGAGATGAAGGCAGAGTCTGCGGCGCGTAAGGCGTTTTATACCTATGCGAGTGCGGAGGTCGATCGGGCATATATAACCGAGAACGGAGACAGGGTTTCCTCCTATATTCCGCTGCTGCCGCGCAACTCTGATGAGGTTCGGGCGACGGAACTCTATACCGATGCGGTGTGGCCGACGAGCGTGAACGATGACAAGGCGTATCTGCATTACGGGACGACCTGCCCTAACTATAAGAAAGGAACGCCGAGCGGATTTGCTTCGGTTGCCGATTACGATGGGCAGGATAAATGCAGCAAGTGCCATTTTGGCGTTTCGTCGCTTGGTGCTGTTGCGGCGCCTTCAACCTCTATCGAAAACGGCTTCGAGTATCACTTTGACAAGTTTAAAGACGCCCTGGAGGACTACGTCGACTGTCGCAACAAGGAGCTTGAGCTCGAGCGTCAGACCGAGGACGAAGCCGACCGTGCGGGCAATGCGTTCGATACCGCCATCAAAGAACTTTCCGGTGAGCGCCCGCGCATCGCTCCGCCCGGTCGCAACGGTGTGGTCGCCTTTGCGGTCTCGGGCGCCATCTCCAGTCCCGATGAGCTCAACTCCTCGTTTAACACGGCAGTTGAGCTTGGCGATCGTGGTGCAATTTCTGCTGCGGTGCTCGCGCCCGATGATGCGACGGCACAAAATAACGTTCTCTCGCGGTTTTTCTCGACGCTGGAGGAGCGTTCGGGCGGCGTTGCCGGCGTGCTCGACGGCATTATGGATGTTTGGGGCCGCTTGCTTGTGGGGTACGGAGACATCCAGGGTGCGGCCGACGAGCTTATGGGAGAGCTGATCGGTGGCTTGGGAGGGGGTAGCGGCGCGTTGGGCTCCATCGCGTCCTGGCTCGGTGACACCGTTTCGTCCTCCGTGGCGGCGCTGGGACTCGAACCGTGCGATTTGCGTCTGAGAAAACCGGTGCTGACCGATACCGCCAATGTCATCAAAAGTCCGGGGTCCGATATCGCAGGCATCTCCAAAACTCAAGATACCCTGCGAAAAATCCCCTTGGGCGTGACTGACCCCAAGGCACTTTGCGAGGCATTGGAATATCACGTCGAGCGCACCATCAGCGGCGCGGTGTTCACGCTTGCGGAGATCCCGCTGCCCGGCGGCGGCTCCATCCCGCTCACTGTCGATGTTGCCACGCTGGTGGGGGCTTTTGGCGGTGGGTCGTAATGGGCATTCGCACGGGCTTGCGCGAGGAGCGTGCCCAGGCGACGGTCGAGATGGCCGTGGTCACGCCTGTCCTGCTCGTGCTGGCTCTCATCGCGTACAACATCATGATCTTTGCCGGCGCGGTCGCGCGCTTCGACCGCATGGTGCCCGACATCGTGCTTGCGCACGCTGTGGCGCCGGGCGGGGAGGGTGACGAGAGCTCCATTGACGCTTCCACGACCGTTCAAGCTCAGATTCAGGATGCCATGGAGGGATATGACCTACAGGTCGAGGTCTCGAGCGAGCAAGGCACGGCGTCATCGGATGGTGGCCTGCTCTCTCTTTCTGGCACGTTTAGGACCTATACCTGCACCATGCACTACGAGCCGTGGCCGAGTTCGCTGAGCATCGCCGGCGTTTCCCTGGGGGCGCCGGCCATGCTCACGCATGAACGCGCGGTGACGGTCGATCCATGGCGTCCGGGGGTGGTCATGTGACCGCGGTCTCGTCCTATATCGCCTACGCGCGGGCGCTCAACAGGTTGGGCTGGACGCCGGCCGAGTTTGTGGTGGCGGAGTCGTTTACCGTGCGTCTGCGCGGCATGCTGGGACGGCGGCCGATTGCCGCCAGCGGACTGCCGCTTGTCATGGCGTTTCCGCGCTGTTCCTCGGTTCACACCTGCTTTATGGCCTATCCCATCGACATTGCCTTTATCGATCGCAGCGGCAATGTCCTCGTGTGCTACGAAAACGTCTGCCCTTGGCGTATGTGTTCCTGTCCCGGTGCCTGGGCGGCACTCGAGCGCCCTTCAATCCTCGCTTCGACTCCTGCCTTCCAACGGGTGCCGGCTTAAGGGACTGAGTGAAAACTTCTTGCGGTCGGTTGATGCTTCTGACGTGCCGTTCTATAGGAGCGAGATCGTGGCCGATGTCGTGCTCAAAAACTTTTTTAAAATTCTCGGTTGACCGGAGCGCGTCCTTGGTTATACTAATCAAGCCTTGAAACAAGGCACACCTCAAATGGCTGGGTAGCTCAGTTGGTAGAGCAGAGGACTGAAAATCCTCGTGTCAGGGGTTCGATTCCCTTCCCCGCCACCTTGAATTGACTAGGACCTCTGCAAAGGGGTCCTTTTCTTTTACCGAGGGCTCCTGCGGAAACTGCATCCCGGAATAAAGCCTCAAAGCGGGATGCGCGGGTTCCGTCTGCCCGGACATTCCTCCCACTTTTGCGCCACTTTGTAGACCGTTCGGTCGCCTGTCCGCACGCGCGGGTATACTCAAAACGATACTTTTCCTATGCAATACGATGCAGGTTCGACCTGCGCGATTCGAAGGGGGCCGTGATGGAGAGGATTCTCGGCGTTAATCTCTCTGGCTGGTTTATTCCCGAGCCCTGGGTGACCCCGTCGCTCTATGCAGCGACCGGAGCATCCAATGCAGCCGAGCTGCAGGAGGCCATGGGCACCGCTGCCTATAACGAGCGCATGCGCCGCCATTACGAGACGTTTGTGAGCGAGGACGATTTTCGTCGTATGGCGCAGATCGGTCTCAATGCCGTGCGCCTGCCGGTGCCGTGGTATGCCTTTGGCTCGCAGGAGTCCGACGCTTCCTACATCTCGGTCGTCGATTATATCGACCGTGCTATTGAGTGGGCAGCCAAGTACAACATCCGCGTACTGCTCGATCTGGCGACCGTACCCGGCGGTCAGGGCGATTCCAACGATTCGCCCACGACGCCGGAAGTCGTCGCTGAGTGGCATTCGTCCACCAATGGCCGTCACGTTGCGCTCGATGTGCTCGAGCGCCTGGCCGATCGCTATGGTGAGGCCGAGAGCCTGCTGGGCATCGAGCTGTTGGATACGCCGCAGATGAGCGTACGTAAGAGCCTTTTTACCATGACGGACGGCATTCCGGCGCACTACCTGCGCAACTTCTATCGTGACGCGTACGAGCTCGTTCGTTCGTATATGCCCGAGGACAAGATCGTCGTCTTTTCCTCTTCGGGACACCCTGGCGAGTGGAAGCACTTTATGCGCGGTGCCAAGTACAAGAACGTCTACATGGACCTTCACCTGTACCATTACCGCGACGAGTATGCGCTCGACATCACGAGCCCCCGCGGTCTGACGACGGCGATTTCGCGCAACAAGCGTGAGCTCAAGGAGGCAATCTCGACCGGATTCCCCGTTTTGGTGGGTGAATGGTCGGGTGCGGCGATTTTTGCCAACTCATCGGTTACGCCCGAGGGCCGCAATGCCTACGAGCGCGTGTTCATCGCCAACCAGCTGGCATCGTTTGCGCCGGCGGCTGGCTGGTTCTTCCAAACATGGAAGACCGAGAAGCGTATTGCAGCATGGGACGCCCGCGCGGCACTCGGCACGCTCGAGCGCGGCATGATTGAATAGGTTGATATGACGCAAAACAGCGCCCGCACGGGCAAACTTTATGTGGTCGGTACGCCCATCGGTAATCTGGGCGACCTGTCCCCGCGTGTCGGCGAGGCCTTTGCCGCCGCCGATGCCGTCTGCTGCGAGGACACGCGTGTGACCTCAAAGTTGCTGATGCACCTAGGCATCTCCAAGCCGCTCGTTCGTTGCGACGAGAACGTGATCGCAAGTCGCGCAGCTGGCCTGGTCGACCGCCTGCTGGCGGGGGAGACCCTCGCCTTTGCCTCGGACGCCGGTATGCCGAGCGTGTCCGATCCCGGCCAGGCACTGGTCGAGGCGGCGCGCGAGGCGGATGTGCCTGTCGAGGTTATTCCCGGCCCCTCTGCTTGTGTCACGGCGCTCGTATCGTCCGGTATTCCCTGCGAGCATTTCTTCTTCGAAGGCTTTTTGGGTCGCAAACACGGTGACCGCGTGCGCCGACTGCAGCGCCTTGCCGTCGTCCCCGGTGCGCTCATCTTCTACGAGTCTCCACATCGCATCGTCGCGACGCTCGAGGCCGTGGCCGAGGTCTTTCCCCAGCGCGAAGTTGCCGTCTGCCGCGAGCTCACCAAACTGCACGAGGAAGTCTTGCGCGGATCCGCCGCCCAGCTAACCGAGGAGCTGCGTGCCCGTGACGAGGTAAAGGGCGAGATCGCGCTGGTCATCGCGCCGCCGAGTGAGGACGAGGAGGCCGGTATCGCGCCGGTTGGAGCCGCAGCGGTAGACCCCGACGAAGCCCTGCGCGAGGACATTCGCACCGCGCTCGAGGAGGGGGAGCCCGTCTCCGCGGTGGCAAAGCGCCTGTCACAGAAGTACTCGCGCCGCAAGCGTGATGTCTATGCCATGGTGCTCGATATGCAATAGATGGAGGATATCCAGCCCTTGCGCTAGAATCATCCCCTGTATGCAACGTTTTTCTGGAGGACAAACCCCATGGATCAAACCAAGCCTTCGTTTTTTATCACGACGCCCATTTACTACGTCAACGCCGATCCGCATCTGGGCACGGCTTATTCCACCATCATCGCCGACGTCCAGGCTCGCTATCGTCGCTCCGCCGGCTATAACGTCAAGTTCCTGACTGGCATGGACGAGCACGGCGAGAAGGTCGCCGAGGCTGCAGCCAAGCACAACATGACGCCGCAGGAGTGGACCGACAGCCAGGCTCCGCACTTCAAGGAGCTTTGGAGCAAGCTCGAGATCTCCAACGACGACTTCATCCGTACCACCGAGCCGCGCCAGCATCATGCCGTGCAGTATCTGTGGGAGCGCATGAAGGAGTCCGGCTACCTGTATAAGGGCAGCTATGACGGTTGGTACTGCGTGCCCGACGAGACCTACTTCACCGATACGCAGGTCCAGAAGGGTGACGAAGAGTACGGCAGCGTCGGCCAGCACCTGTGCCCCGATTGCCACCGTCCGCTCGAGCGCGTGCAGGAGGAGTCCTATTTCTTTAAGCTCTCTGCGTTCCAGGACAAGCTGCTCAAGCTCTATGACGAGCACCCCGATTTTGTCGAGCCCGCGTTCCGCATGAACGAGGTGCGCAGCTTTGTCGAAGGCGGCCTCAACGACCTTTCCGTGAGCCGTACGAGCTTTGACTGGGGCATCCAGGTCCCGTTTGACGAGGGCCACGTGACCTACGTGTGGTTCGATGCGCTGCTCAACTATATGACGGCTGTCGGCTACGGTGTCGACACCGACGAGGCCCGTGCCGAGCTGGCCTATCGCTGGCCCGCGCAGTTCCATATTGTGGGTAAGGATATCATCCGTTTCCACTGCGTTATTTGGCCGGCCATGCTCATGGCCATCGGCGAGGCCCTGCCTGAGCACGTCTTTGCCCACGGCTTCCTGACCGTGCGCAATGCCGAGACCGGCAAGGCCGAGAAGATGTCCAAGAGCCGCGGCAACGCCATCGCTCCGCAGGACGTTATCGACATGCTGGGCGTCGAGGGCTATCGCTACTACTTCATGACCGACGTGGTGCCCGGCACCGACGGCGCCATCAGCTTTGAGCGCATGGAGCAGGTCTACAACGCCGACCTGGCCAACAGCTGGGGCAACCTTATCTCGCGCTCGCTCAACATGAGCGGCAAGTACTTTGACGGTTGCGCGCCCGCCAAGCCCGCGTCGTTCGATGCGTTCGACAACCCGCTGGCAAAGATCGCCGACGGCCTGGTCGAGCGCTACATGGCTAAGATGGACGTGCTCGATTACGGTGGAGCCAAGGACGAGGTCATGGAGCTCATCCATGCCGCCAACCACTACATCGAGGACTCCGAGCCCTGGGCGCTTGCCAAGGACGAGGCCAAGGCTGACGAGCTGGCGTTTGTGATCTACAACCTGCTCGAGGCCATCCGCATTGCCGCTCACCTGCTGATGCCGCTCATGCCCCAGACTTCTGCCGAGACCCTGCGTCGCCTGTCCTGCGAGGACGAGGCCGCGAGCGACGACCTCAAGGGCATTTGCGCTTGGGGCCTGCTTGCCGGTGGTCAGCCCGTCGAGAAGGGCGAGCCGCTGTTCCCGCGTCTGGGCTAAGACGCTGCGCGCCATATCGGCAATTTGCTGTTTAGATGTAAGGGCATGGCTGCAACGGTCCATGCCCTTTTGCTTTACGATGCAGCCACCATGTTAAGGAGGCAACCATGACAACTTCGCCTTTGGCAAACCCCACGGCAACAAGGGAGCTGCTGGAGGAGTTTGGCCTTGCGACCAAGCATCGCCTGGGCCAGAACTTCCTGATCGACAACCATGTGATCGAACGCATCTGTGAGCTCGCTGAGCTTGCGGGCGATGAGCGCGTGCTCGAGGTCGGCCCGGGTTGCGGCACGTTGACGTTGGCCCTGCTGCAGGAGGCGGCGTGCGTTACGTCGATTGAGGCCGATCCCGAGCTTGAGCCGGTGCTCGACGCCCACGCCGCCGACTATGCCAACTTCCGCTTTATCATGGGCGATGCGCTCAAGGTGACGCCGGAGCAGATTGAGCAGGCCGCCGGTGGTGAACCCACGGTGTTTGTCGCGAATCTGCCCTATAACGTGGCGGCGACGATCGTCCTTCAGTTCTTCCAGACGATGCCCGCGCTTAAGCGCGCTGTCGTCATGGTGCAAAAGGAAGTTGCAGATCGTATTGGCGCAACGCCGGGCAACAAGACCTATGGCGGCTACACGGCAAAGCTCGGCCTGTATGCGCAGGTGACGGGGCGCTTTGAGGTGCCGCCGCGCTGCTTTATGCCGGCGCCGCATGTGGATTCTGCCGTAGTGCGCATCGACCGCGTTGACGGCGTGGTACCCGAGGGCATCGACCGCGAGTTTGTGGCCCGTGTGATTGACGCCGCGTTTGCTCAGCGCCGCAAGACGATTCGCAACTCCATGAGCGCCAACGGCTTTGCCAAGGACGCGCTCGACGCCGCCTTTGAGGCCTGCGGTATCGCACCTACCACGCGCGCCGAGACGCTCGACGTCGCTGCCTTTGTCCGCTTGGCTCAGGAGCTTTCCCATGACGCCTAATGTCGAACGCGTGACGTTTACCAAGAAAAAGAAGACGGTTGCTTGTCCCGTGCCCTTGGCACCGCTTGCCGACACGCATGCGCATCTGCTTTCGTTCTGGGGCAAAGAAGTGCCCGAGACGCTCGTGCGCGCTAAAGCCGCGGGCGTCGACCTGCTGGTGACGATGTTCGACCCCATCGCCGACAAGCGTAGCGTGACGGACTATAGTGACTGGCTGGTGCGCGAGATTTTGCCGATGCGAGATATTCCGCAGATTAAGTATCTCGCCGGCGTGCACCCCTATGGCGCACCGGACTACACCGATGATATCCATGCCCAGATTGTGACTGCGCTCGACGATCCGTTGTGTGTTGGCATCGGCGAAATTGGCCTGGACTACCACATGGACTATGACGACGATGTCGCGCCGGCGCCTCATGACGTGCAGATTGATTGCATGGCACGTCAGCTTGAGGTTGCCGTACGACGCAATGTGCCGGTAGAGCTGCATCTGCGTCATGAGGACACGGACGAGGAGCGCACCTCGCATGTAGACGCCTACAACGTGTTGCGCGAGGTCGGCGTGCCCCAGGCCGGTTGCGTGCTGCACTGCTTTGGCGAGGACCGAGCCACGATGGAGCGCTTTGTGGATTTGGGTTGTTACATCGCCTATGGCGGCGCGGCTACCTTTAAGCGCAACGACGACGTGCGCGAGGCATTCGCGGCAACCCCGCTCGACCGTATTTTGTTCGAGACGGATTGTCCCTATATGGCGCCGGAGCCCATTCGCGGTCTTGAGTGCGAGCCTGCAATGATTTCCATCACAGCAAACGCGCTGGTCAACGACCGCGTCGATCGTACCGGCGAGGACGCTGAGGCAATCGCTCGAGCCGCCTGGGAAAATGCCTGCAAACTTTTTCAAAAATAGTTCTTGCGTTCGCGGTGGCGCTCCGTTATTCTAATTCCTGCACGCGGGCGTGGCGGAATTGGCAGACGCGTACGGTTCAGGTCCGTATGGGGGCAACCCCATGAAGGTTCAAGTCCTTTCGCCCGCACCATTGAATGAAAGAGCTCCCAGCAATGGGAGCTTTTTTGTTATGGGCCCACCGCAGGGACTTGAACCTGCGAAGGAGCGAGCGTAAAAAAAAGCGGAGCGTTTTTAGCGAGCTGGCGAGGACGCCGGCAGGCTGTAATTACGGATCCAATGCCGATATTTCGTATGTCCGTAACCCCAGTGGGCAAAAAACATCAAATATGAGTACTGTCACAAGGACAGTTGCATTTCTAAAGCTCATTATTCCGAAACCTACGCAACAGATGTACGTTAATTTGACTCTAGTTTGAGGCAAAACAGGTCAATTTGGAAGGATCTCGGATTCGACAGGGCGTTTTTGCGTCAAAAATGCTGCTACTAAATTGGTGACAGTACTCATATTTGGCCTTTTTTGACCACGGGTCCTCTTGTTGGTGTCACATAGCTGCTTCGTGCGGGTATCCTAGTCCCAACGTGTGCTTATCAGAGGAGAAACCATGCTGTTGTCCGGTATCATCGCTGCCCTTACGAGCTTTCTACTTCCCATCATTATTTTGTTGCTACTGCTCCCCAACGCCTGCTATGTCGTTGAGCAGCAGCATGCTGTGATCATCGAGCGCTTGGGCAAGTTCAACCGCATCGTCAACGCGGGCTTCCACATTAAGGTGCCCGTGATCGACCGCAAGGCCGCCACGGTGAGTCTGCGCACCATGAAAAACGGTTTTGGCATCGACGTTAAGACCCAGGACAACGTGACCATCGGCCTTGAGGTCTCTGCTCAGTACCACGTAAGCTATGACATGGGCGCCGGCCCGGCAGATTCGGGCATCTACAAGAGCTACTACATGCTGCAGGAGCCCGTCGACCAAATGCGTGACTTCATCACCGATGCCCTGCGCTCTTCCATCCCCGTCTACACGCTCGATGAGGTCTTTGCCAAAAAAGACGATATCGCCAAGGACGTCAACGCCACCGTGTCCGAGCAGATGGCCGCCTACGGCTTCACCCTCGTGTCGACACTTATCACCAAGATCGCGCTGCCGACCGAGGTCGAGAACTCCATGAACGACATCAACGCCGCCCAGCGAAAGCGCGCCGCTGCGCAGGAGCTCGCCGAGGCTGATCGCATCAAGCGCGTCACCGAGGCGACCGCCGAGGCCGAGGCGATGGAAAAGGCGGGCGAGGGCATCGCCAACCAGCGCAAGGCCATTGCGCTGGGCATCAAAGATTCGCTCGAGATCATCCAAGAGACGGGCGTCGGCAACGATGAGGCCAACCAGCTGTTCATGTTTACGCAGTGGTCCGAGATGATGACGGAGTTCGCTCGCACGGGCAAAACCTCGACGGTCGTGCTGCCGAGCGATTTCTCGCAGTCGGCCTCGATGTTCGAGCAGATGCTGACCGCTGGCAAAGTTCAAAGCGAGTCGAAGGAGTAGGCGCGCGTGAAATATACCGTTGTTTGCGTTGGCAAGCTTAAAGAGCGCTTTTGGAAGGACGCGTGCGCCGAATACACCAAACGCCTAGGCGCCTATGCCAAGGTAGATATGCGCGAGGTTGCCGATATCGATCCGGCCAAGGCGGGCGGTGTGGATGCCGCGCGCAACAAAGAAGGCGCGGCGGTTCTTGCTGCCCTGCCACCGCGGGCACATGTGATTCTGCTGGCCATTGAGGGCAAGGAGCGTTCGAGCGAGGAGCTCTCGACCCGTCTCGATGAGCTCATGCTGCGAGGTAACAGCGACATCGCTTTTGTAATCGGCGGATCGGACGGCGTGAGCGATGCCGTGCGCGCCCGCGCCGACGAGATGCTCAGCTTTGGACGTATTACCTTGCCGCACAACCTGGCGCGCGTGGTGCTGCTGGAACAGATCTACCGCGCCTGCAAGATTAGCCGTGGCGAGCCGTATCACAAGTAGGTCGGCAACACGAAACAATGGCGTGGGACAATGACTTTCGTTTTGAGGAACGCATCTGAGAGGACTGTGTGATATGAAGATCGGATTTGTCGGTTTTGGCAATATGGCGAGCGCTATGGCCGATGGCTGGATTGCCGCCGGCGTGGCCGCGGGCGACATGTGCGCCTGCGCAGGCCGCTACGATGCTCTGGTTGAGCGTTGCGAGGCGCGGGGCATGGCTGCCTGCCACGATGCGGCGGAGGTTGTTGCCGCGTCCGATATCGTGGTTGCGGCGGTCAAGCCGTACATGATCGAGAAGGTCTTCGCTCCACTCAAGGATGCGCTTGCCGACAAGGTCGTCCTTTCGGTCGCTTGGACCTGGGATAGCGCCAAGTGGGAACAGGTCCTGCCAGGTGTCGCTCATATCTCGACGGTGCCCAACACGCCGGTTTCGGTGGGCGAGGGCGTTATCGCCTGCGAGAAGGCTTCCACGCTTAGCGATGAGCAGCGTGCCACGGTGCTCGATCTGCTCGGAAAGCTTGGCACGGTGGTCGAGCTCGATTCGAGCCTGCTGTTTGTGGGCGGTACTGTGGGCGGTTGCGCCCCGGCGTTTGTCGCCATGGCGATCGAGGCTCTGGGCGATGCGGCCGTCAAACACGGTATTCCGCGCGCCGATGCCTATCGTATTGTGAGCCAGATGGTGCTGGGTACGGCAAAGCTGCAGCTTGCAACCGGCCAGCATCCCGCAGCGATGAAGGATGCCGTGTGCTCGCCCGGCGGTGCTACCATCAAGGGCGTCGTCGCGCTCGAGGACGCCGGCATGCGCAGCGCCCTAGTCAAGGCCATCGACGCTACTCTCCAGTAAACTGACCAATAAGGGACAGGTTTATTTTGGCAGGGTTTTCCTGCAGTTTTGTACCTTGAGCAAAAAGCGCCCCGCAACTGGCTCAATTCCAGTTGCGGGGCGCTTGCGTTTGCTCAGATAAAACCGACCAGAAATAACCTGTCTTTTTTGGCAGGTTAGTCCCAGAAGCTGCCTTCTTCATCCTCGGACTTGGGGCCGCGGTCGACATACATCTTATGGGTGCGCTTCTCCATCACAAAGGCAAGAATCGCAAATAGCAGGATGCCGCCGGCGAAAAGGATGGCAAAACCGGTGCGGGTGCCAAACAAAAAGGAAAAAACTGCGTCCATTGGGTGCCTTCTTGCGTAGTTGGGTTGGGTCGTAAACGCTCATAAGTATATACTTGCCCATACATGTACAAGGTTGCAACCTAAATGGAATGTATATCGCCGGAGGATCTAATGCTTGATATCAAGTTTGTTCGCGAGAACCCCGATGCCATCGATACCGCCATGGCTAACCGCCAGACGTCTTGGGATCGCGAGAAGTTCTTTGAGCTCGACGACGAGCGCCGTGCCGTCATCACCGAGGTCGAGGAGCTCCAGGCCACGCGCAACGCCGAGTCCAAGAAGATTGGCGCCCTGATGAAGGAGGGCAAGAAGGACGAGGCCGAGGCCGCCAAGGAGGCCGTGCGCGCCGTCAACGAGAAGATCGACGGTCTGGCCGAGCGCCGTACCGCTCTTGAGCAGGAGCAGTACGACTTCATGTCTCACCTGCCCAACATTCCGTGCGAGGCTACCCCGTACGGTAAGGACGAGGACGAGAACATCGAGCGTCGCCGCTGGGGCACCCCGCGCGAGTTCGACTTCGACTTTAAGCCGCACTGGGATCTGGGTACCGATTTGGACATCCTCGACTTCGAGCGTGGCAACAAGCTCTCCGGCAGCCGCTTCACCGTTCTCGGTGGCGCCGGCGCCCGCCTGGAGCGCGCCCTTATCAACTTCTTCCTGGACACGCACACGAGCCGTGGCTTCAAGGAGTGGTGGCCGCCCATCGTCGTCAAGCGTCAGACCATGTTCGGTACGGGCCAGCTGCCCAAGTTTGAGGACGACGCCTATCACGTCTCGGGCGACAACTTCCTGATTCCTACCGCCGAGGTCGTACTGACTAACCTGCATGCCGGTGAGGTTCTGGACGCCGACACTCTGCCTCGCCGCTACACTGCCTTCACCCCCTGCTTCCGCGAGGAGGCCGGTTCCGCCGGTCGCGACACCCGCGGCATCATTCGCCAGCACGAGTTCGACAAAGTTGAGATGGTCAAGTTTGCCAAGCCGGAGGAGTCCGACGAGGAGCTCGAGAGCATGACCGCCGAGGCCGAGTACCTGCTGCAGCAGCTGGGCCTGCCGTATCGCGTGATTAGCCTGTGCACCGGCGACCTGGGCTTCTCTGCCCGTCAGACCTACGACATCGAGGTTTGGCTGCCGAGCTACAACGCCTACAAGGAGATCAGCTCCTGCTCCAATTGCGGCGACTTCCAGGCCCGTCGCGCCAACATCAAGTATCGCGACCCCGAGAATTTCAAGGGTTCGCGCTACCTGCACACCCTTAACGGTTCTGGCCTGCCGGCTGGTCGTACCATGGCTGCCATTCTGGAGAACTACCAGAACGCCGACGGCACCATCACGATCCCCGAGGTTCTGCGTCCCTACATGGGCGGCCTCGAGAAGATCGAGCCGGTCGCGTAAACTAGCTGCATAGGCGATTTGCGAGGGCGCTCCTTTTTGGGGCGCCCTTTTTGTGTACGGCTATACCATGCCGTGCGGACAGCTCGATAGAAAACACACGAACAGACGTTCTGTGTACATGCATCTACCTGCTATGCTTTTGCTAACTAAGAGCAAGAGAAAGGGGATGTGATGGAGCTGTTCGACGAGCGGGTTGTTTTGTTCCAGAGCGATGAGGGCGGGGAGCACCTGCTGGTAACGTGCGAGCCGTCGGGTATGGGTGGCTTGGTGGTTCGGCAGACGAGTGAGGGACCGTTGACGCAATGGTGCTATGAGGAGTCGCCGCATGTGGTCGAGACGTTTGTGGCGCATGAGGCGCTTGTTGTCCTTGAGCACTTCTATGGTGTTGGAACTTCTAATCAGGTGGCCCGAATGCTGAGCATCTCGTTTGCCGACTATGACTGTGCCCAACGGGTGCGGTCGCTTCTGGGGGAGCTTGGCGCCGGGTTCGATGTGATCGAAAAGCCAATCGATCGCACGAGAAGCGCTGATGCTTGTGGTGCAGCGTGACAAATTGCGGCCCGCGCGAAAAAAGTTTGAGATTTTGCTTGACTCTAACGAACTAAAGTGGTTTTATATGTCTTGCGCTGCGGCGTTACCTCAGCTGGATAGAGGGTCTGACTACGAATCAGAACGTCATAGG
>UQWK01000015.1 GCA_900544725.1 uncultured Collinsella sp. | reverse complement strand
GTCTTTCATGCAGCAGGGGCTCTCAATGTTTTTTATGTCCTGCTCATATCGTCTCTGCCGGCAGATAGGGACAGTCCTTGCCAACGCGGCCGGCGAGCCGGCGAATCGGCAAAGACTGTCCCCGATGACTAGTCGTTTAAGAACGTCCCCGATGACTAGGTGGCTAGGCGCGGGTTTTGGCGCGTGCGAGGGCCAGGCCTGCGGCGGCGATGGCCACGGCAAAGAGTGCCGTGACGCCCAGGTCGCAGGCGATGTCGCCCAGCACGGTGGACGTCAAATCCGAGGCAAGCGCCTTGCCGATTGCGTCGTTCACCCAATATGTCGGCACAAAATGCGCCACCGTCTGCACGGCCGAGCCCATGAGCGACAGGGGCATCCAGGCTCCGCCCAAAAACGTCATGAGCATGCCAAGCAGGTTGCCCACACCGTTGAGCAGCTCCTCGCGCGCACCCAGGCTCGAAAGCGCAAAGCCAACGGCCAGTGGCGTGCACGCCAGGGCAAACGTCGCCGCCAGCGCCAGACACACACGACCCACGCCGACCTCGGCAACCGCGCCGGCAAAGCCCACGACGCCCATCATGCTCGACACAAACCAGATGCAGACGGTGATCACCGCGGCGGCCGCAAACACGGCAAACGAGCGCTGACGCTCGGAGATTGGGCCGGCCTCCATGCGGCGCACGCGCTCGGGCTCGTTCATACCCGAGAACACCAGTCCCACCGACACGATGACCGACGAGATGATCGCGTACGCGCCAAAGTTGAAGTACGACTCGAGCGTGGCGGCGGCAGTCGAGTCGACCTTGACCTGCTCGATCTCGACCTCGGCGCGCTTGGCGGCAGCATGCTCGGCAGCCTTGGCGACATCGCCGTTGGAGGCAGCGGGCTCAAGCGCCGCCGCAGCGCCCGCGAGCGAGATCCAGCGCGAGGCCTCGGCAGACGAAAGCGCCGCCGCCATGGTGCCGGCGCCGTAGGTCACATCGAGCTTGGGCAGAGACTCCCCCGCGCGGGCGGCTGCAACAAGGTCGGCCTCAAACCCCTCCGGGATAAAGAACACGCAGTCGGCGCTGCCTTTGGCACTGTTGCTCTTGGAAAGCGCGTCCGCAAGGTCGTACGTGTCGTCGCCGACGCCCGTAACCAGGTCAAAGCGTATACCCAGGTGCTTGGCGAGCGCGCGCGAGAGGTCGCTATTGTCGCGGTCGACCACGATCACGTTAGCGTCGTAGGGCTTGTACTCGGTGAGCTGCGACGAGTTCCAGCTCACCGACGCCGCGATGAACACGCCCATGAGCGAGATGAACACCGTATAGATGAGCAGGTAGAACGGGTGCGCCAGCGCCATGCGAAGCGCGGTCTTAAAGGTGCTCATAGCGACTCCTTCCAAACACCAGCGTGGCGGCAACGACAAACACGAGGGTCATCAGGACGAGCGCGCCCGCGCGGACGGCGAAGGGGCCCAGGTCCTCAAAGAAATACAGGCGGTTGAACATGTCGCAGATGAGCTTGACGGGGTTGAGCCAACACTCGGCCGGGCAGGCGCGGGCGACGTCGTCGGCAAGCGTCATCGCCGGCTCGCCGTAAAGGCCAGCGAACAGGGCACACGTAGTGGCGAAGCCCGTGAGGATGCCCGACTTGGACGCCTTGCCGCCCTTAACGGGAAGCGTGCCCACAAAAAGCCCCAGGCCCGTGGCGGCAAGCGCGGACACGGCGCCGCCCACTAGACACAGCCCCTCGCGCCCGCCAAAGTCGACGCCCACGACCAGGCGCACGTAGCCAATCGCAACCGCCATCGAGGCAAAAGAAACCAGCCACGAGCCCACGAAAATGCCGGCCAGCGACGCCGTCTTGGAAAGGCCGCCCACGCAGCGGCGCGCGCCAAGGCCCGACAGATTGGGCTGCAGGTCGACGACGCTCAAGGCGGCAAACTCGGCAGACATCATCGCGACCAGGCCAAAGAGCGCGTAGTAATAGATGGTCGTGCCGTCGGGCGTGGTGCGCGTCAAACTCACGCGACGGGTTCCGCCCTCGAGCGACAGGGCGCGGGCAACCGCCTCCGGGTCGGTAAGCGCCACCGGGTTATCCTGGGCGATCTGGGCCATGAGCTCGGCATTTTGCGTATAGGAGCTTGCCACCGTCTCCAGAATGCTGCGGTCGGTAAGCACCGACGAGGCGCGCGAGCTGTCGTAGCTCGAGAGCAGCGTGAGCTCGGGCGCGCCCGCGGCATCGACCGTGTAGATGCCCGCGACCTCGCCCGCCTTGAGCGCATGGCTTGCGGCGACCGTATCCTCGCACTCGTGAATCTCGAGCAGCTGATCGTCGCCCTCCTTGGCGAGCGACGTCGTCACATCCTTAAAGGTCGATGCGTCCCAGGCTTCGTCAGCCACGATGGCCACCGGCACCGGGTCGACCTTGCCGTCGGAGCTCAGGTTCGCGAACATAAACATGAACATCGTGGAAAGCGCAATGGGAAAGATCGCGCCCCAAACCCACGTGCTCGGCCGACGCAGCAGCGTCTTGAGCGTGGTGATGATGGTATTGAACATAGCCGCCCCCCCTAGTCGCGCAGTTCGCGGCCGGTGATCTCGAGGAACACGTCGTTGAGGGTCGGCGGCTCGCTCCACACGCGGCCGAGCGCCACGTCGGCGGCGCGCAGCGTGTCGAGGATGTCCACCAGGTTGTGCGGGCTCGCCTCGCAGGTGCAGACGAGCTCGCCGCCGGACAGCTCAACGCTAAGCACGTGCTCGAGGGCGCGCAGTCGCTCGACCGTGGCGGGCTCGACGGCGCCGACCTCGACAGTCACGCGCTCGCCCATCTGGATCATGCGCTTGAGCTCGTCGTTGGTGCCCTGCGCCAGCACGCGCCCGCCGTCCATAATCATGATGCGGCTGCAGATCTGCTCGACTTCCTCCATGTAATGGCTGGTATACACCACCGTGGCGCCCTCGTCGCGCAGACGGCAGATGCCCTCTAGGATGGCATTGCGGCTCTGCGGGTCGACCGCCACCGTGGGCTCGTCAAAAAAGATGAGCTCGGGCTTGTGCGCGATGCCGCAGGCAATGTTGAGGCGGCGCGCCAGGCCGCCCGAGAGCTTGCCGGGACGGAACTTGGTAAAGTCGCCCAGGCCGACAAAGTCGATCGCCTCGTCCACCAGCGCGCGGCGGCGCTTGCGGTCGTTGACGTACAGGCTGCAGAAATAGTCGATGTTCTCGCGCACCGTAAGCTCGTCGAACACCGCCACCTGCTGCGGCACCACGCCGATGCGGCGCTTGAGGTCGTAGCGGGCGGGCGTCATGGGCTCGCCGAACAGCTCGATGGTGCCTTTGTCGTAGGCGAGCAGCTGCAGAATGCAGTTGATGGACGTGGTCTTGCCCGATCCGTTGGGGCCCAGCAGGCCAAAGATCTCGCCGGGGGCGATGCTCAGGTTAAAGTGGTCGAGCGCAATAAGATCGTCATAGCGCTTGACGAGGTTTTCGACGTGGACGATGTCTGTCATGAGGCGGCCCTTCTGTTGGTCGTGGCCCGGTACAATTGCATCATCGCAGGAGCAGGCGGCACGCACCAGTGAGCTTTGTCACGAGTGCGGGGTCTTGGTCGTGCGGCCTGCCGACGTCCCCGCTTTGCCGCGCGGGAGGAATGTCACGGTTGCCCCGGGCGGCGCCTCCCCCGCGCGCAGCATCGCGTACAATACCCGTATGAACAGGCTTTTCGACAAATCGATCGTGCTGGCGTGCTGCATTGCGGCCGCCATGGGTCTTGCTGTGGACGCTCGCCTGGTCGCGGCGTTTTGCCTTGGCGTTATTGCCACCTCGCTGGCCGAGGTCGCACAGGGGGAACGCACGCACCGTGTAAGCGAGGCCGCGAGTTACGCTTACATCATCGCGGCCGTCTTCGCGCCGCCGTTTGTGCCGTTTGCGCCCCTCGCCCTCTATGACATCGCGCGGCGCGTGCGCCGTGAGCGTGCCTGGGTCGCACTGGGCATTGGCTCCGTCTTTGCTTTTGCGCTCGTCGCGGACCTTCGCGCCGACGCGCTCACCGCCCGAACGCTCCTGTTGACCGTCATCCTTTCGGTTGCCGCCACCTTGTTATCGCTACGTACCGCCCAGTTGGAGCGCGAGCAGCAGCGCATGCGCCGCATCCGCGACGAGCTGCAGGAACGAGCCCTCGCGCTCGAAGCGCGCAACCGCGACCTTGCCGACCGTCAGGACTACGAAGTCGAGCTCGCGACGCTCGCCGAACGCGCCCGCATCGCGCGCGAGATCCACGATAACGTCGGGCACCAGCTCACGCGCGCCTCACTGCAGGCCGAAGCCCTGCGCGTGGTTCACGCCGACGAGCCCGGCGTCGCCGCCGATTTCGCCGACGTTAAACGCACGGTTGACGAGGCGCTCCAGCTTGTGCGCACCAGCGTCCACGCACTCAACGACAACGCCGTCGACCTTTCCGTGCAGCTCGAACGCATTGTTGAAGGCACGCGCTCGGACGGCGGCCCGCAGATTGAGCTTGAAGTTATGACCGAACATGCACCCGCAAACGTCGCGAACTGCTTTGCGGCGGTCCTGCGCGAGGCGCTCTCCAACACCATGCGCCACGCTTGCGCCCATGCTGTCACCGTACGATGCATGGAGCATCCGTCGTTTTACCAGCTCATCGTTACCGACGATGGCGCGGGCAGGGTCCAAGCAAGCGGCCGCGGCACCGCGGAGGGCATGGGGCTCGCCTCCATGCGCGAGCGCATCGAGGCGCTTGGCGGCACCTTCACCGCCGGACCGCGTGCCGGCGCCGGCGGCTGGCGCGTGTTTGCCACCGTTCCCAAACAGCAAGGGGATGAGGACCGATGAGGCTCATCGTTGTCGACGACGACCGCTTGGTAGTCGATTCGCTCAAAATTATCCTGGGCGCCCAGCCACAAATCGAGGTAGTGGGCACCGGCGCCAACGGCGACGACGCGGTGGCGCTCTGCGCTGAGCACGCGCCCGATATCGCGCTGCTCGACATTCAGATGCCGGGGCGCGACGGCCTTTCGGCGGCACGCGAGATCCTCGAGCGCGACCCCGCGGCGCGCGTGGTGTTTCTGACGACATTCTCGGATGACGAGTACATTGTGTCGGCGCTCAAGCTGGGCGCCCGCGGCTACCTGATTAAAACCGATGTCGCCGCCATTCCACCGGCGTTGGCGCAGGTTATGGACGGTAAACGCGTGCTCGAGGGTAAGGCAATCGAGGACATCGATTTTGACGGAACGGGCGTCGAGGCGGGCACGCCTCGCCGGCCCGCGGCCTTTGCCAGCCTGACCGACCGCGAGTTCGAAGTCGCCGAGCTTATCGCCCGCGGCCTCGACAACAAGGAGATCGCTGCCACCGCCTATATGGGCGAAGGCACCGTGCGCAACCACATCAGCTCGATCCTTGCCAAAATGGGCCTGCGCAACCGCACGCAGATCGCCATCGCCTACCTGCGGGGATAGGCGCCCAACGGCCAACCGCCCCGGCATAGTTTTGTTCGGGCGCCCCTGCACGAATGTCTCCACAAGCCTCGCAGGACCAAAATGATCCGTTTTCTTCCGCCCGCGAAGATCGGCTGACGGCGCCCGCCACGAAATCGGCCCATCTACTACGTTTGACTCGATACCCCCGACCACAACCGCTTTTCATGAAAAACCGCAGGCGTTCTACCTGCGGTTTTTATTTCGCATTACTTGCTATGGTTGAGGGTAGCGGCTTAAACGTAGTAGATGGGCCCATTTCGTGGCAGACGGGTCACGCGGCAGCCCTCGCAAGGCCAAAATGATCCGTTTTCCTCCGTCCCCGAGGGATCAGGGGCTGGTACTGATATGGTGCCATTTCAAAACTATGCCGGATTACGGGGCTAAAGTCGGGACCCTCATCCATACCTTCATTTTTTGAAAAACGGCAGGCTATCTACCTGCGGTTTTGTTTTTGCGATTTTCTGTATGGTCGGAGGTTCGCTATCCAGCCCCGTAATCCGACATAGTTTTGTTCGCGGCCGCCCAACCGCGCGTTTAAGCGCGGGGCCGGTGGGGCATTTTTGCCCCACCGGCCCCCATTCCAGCGCTATACCAGCCCCATTCCAGAGCTACTCCGGTTTGGTTTCTACCGTGGGAGTCTTATCCGCTGCGACCGGAGTGCGGGCTGTATCCATAGTCAGGCAATGTTTGGGGCAGCCTTCGATGCACTCGCCGCACACCACGCAGGCATACGGATCGATCGACCACGTTCCGCCCTTGCGATCGACCGCGAGCGCGCCCGCCGGGCAACGGCGCGCACACATCCCGCAGCAGATGCACACGTCCATGTCATTGACGATATGCCCGCGCAAGCGCTCGGGCGCCGTCAGCTTCTCCTGCGGATAGCACACCGTTACCGGCTGCTTGACCATAGAACCCAAGGCCGTCTTGGCAAATGTCAGTAAACTCATGCCGCGCCTACCTTTCCGTGCAGCTAATGCAGGGGTCGATGGTCAGGATAATCATGGGCACGTTGGCAAGGAGTACGCCCTGCAGCGCATGCGTCAGACCAGCCAGGTTTTGCGACGTCGGCGTGCGCACGCGAAAACGGTCCAAGTTCTTGGTGCCGTTGCCGCGCACATAGTAGTACGCCTCGCCGCGCGGTTGCTCAATCACAACCTCGCCGCGCGCGCCGTCGGCCGGCGTAAGCTTGGTACGCCCGCCGATACCGTCGTGCGGAATCTTGCCCACAAGCTCCTTAATGATGTCCATGGCCTGCGTGACCTCGGCACAACGCACCTGGCAGCGGGCATAGCAGTCGCCGTCGGTCGCCACGATGGGCTCAAACGCGGCCAGATCAGCATAGGCACCGTCGCCAAACATGCGCACGTCGTAGTCCACGCCCGAGGCGCGGCCGAACGGGCCGACCATCGACAGACCCAGCGCGTCCTTCTTGCTGATCACGCCCACGCCATGCAGGCGCTCGCCGCAGCTGGCGTCGTCCAAAAACGTATGCACCAGAGCCTCGTAGTCGGGACGCATGGCGTCGAGCGTCTGGACAATACCCGCCAGCTCGGAGTCCTCAATGTCGTGTTTAAGACCGCCAATCTCGTTGATCGACAGAATCACGCGACCGCCGCACGTACTCTCGAAGATCTTGAGAATCTGCTCGCGCAGCGTCCAAGACCGATAGAACAGCGCCTCGAAGCCAAAGGCATCGGCGAGCAGGCCCAGCCACAGCAGATGCGAGTGGATGCGCGAAAGCTCATGCAGAATGGTACGGATATACTGCACGCGGCCAGGCACCTCGATGTCGAGCATGCGCTCGCAGGCGCTGGCATAGCCGCAGCTATGGCCCACGGCGCAGATGCCGCAGATGCGCTCGGCGATGTAGCCAAACTGATGCATATCGCGCTTTTCGGTGAGCTTCTCGAGCCCGCGGTGCACAAAGCCGATCTGCGGAATTGCCTCGATGACGCGGTCGTCCTCGATCACTAGGTCCAGATGAAGCGGCTCGGGCAGCACCGGGTGCTGCGGGCCAAACGGAATAACGGAGCGATGTGCCATGGACCTTACGCCTCCTTTTTCTGCTTGTCGCGGGCGGCCTTGGCGGCAAGCGCCGCGCAGACCTTGGCCGCTTTCTCGGGATCCATGGCGGCGAGCTTTGCCTCCATCTCGGCGGCCTTGAGCGCAGCCTTCGCAGCAGCCTCGTCGTGCTGAGCATCGGAGCCGGCAGCCGCAGCGGGCTGAGCGACGGCAACGTCCGCGGCATCGCCGGCACCCGCGGCGCCCTCCCCTGCAGCGGCCGCGGCAGCGGCGGCCTTCTCGGCCGCAGCCTTGCGCGCCTTGGCCTCGGCGGCGGCACGGACCTTCATGGCCTTCTCGCGCGCAGCTTTCACCTCGGGCGTGATAACGCTCATGGGTTCGGCAGTCGAGACCTGGTAGAAAAAGCCCTTAAAGTCAATCTGCATGTCGGTGATGGCAAGACCAAACAGGTCATGTGCTTCGTTCTCAAACGGGAACACCGCCGGATAATACGAGCTGATGGACGGAATCTCCTGATACCGATCGATACCCTCGACCACCAGATTCTCAATTGCATAGTTTCCGTCCCGCGCAATCTGCTCTTGCGCAGCGCGGACGTTGATAAACGTATAGACCAGGCGATACGAGCCGTCGTCCACACAGCGCTCGGCATGCATCTGCACAAAGCGCGCGCCGGCACCCTTGAGTGCCTGCACATGCGCCAGGAGCTCATCGATCCCGACGGTGGTATAGATTGCCTTTTGCATCACTCGGCCTCCTTTGCAGCGGCGGGTGCACCGTCAGCCGTACCCGCGTCGACACCGGCCCCGGCCTCAGCCGCAGCCACAAACCCGTTCTCGCCTAGCTCAACGCCACCGTCCCAGGTTGCGGCGCCGCCCACGGTAAGCGGATCGCCGCCAGCACGCATCACAGCCTCCTTCTGATCAAGGATGCCGCACGCCTCCACAATGGCATCGATCACGGTCTCGGGGCGAATGGCGCACCCGGGCGCGTACACGTCCACGGGAATCGCGCGGTCCACGCCGCCGATCACGTTGTAGGCATCGCGGAACACGCCACCCGAACACGCGCAGATACCGCAGGCCACCACGCACTTGGGCTCGAGCATCTGGTTGTAGATCTGGCGCACGACGGGCAGGTTCTGGGCATTGACCGACCCCGTCACCAAAAAGATATCCGCATGCTTGGGGTTGCCGGTGTTGACCACACCAAAGCGCTCCGCATCGAACAGCGGCGTGAGCGAGGCCAGCACCTCGATATCGCATCCGTTGCAGCTCGAACCGTCGTAATGAATAACCCACGGCGAGCGCGACATTTTATGATCCATGGATGCCGCCTCCTAAATAAACACGTCGACGAGGATGGGCATAAGGTTGAGCAGGCCAAACACCAGCGCCACGCCCCAGCCGAGCTTAAAGCAGCTGCGCCAGGTGCTGCGTGCGAAGGTGTTGTCGATCAGCACCTCGACAAAATACGTCGCAGCCATCACGACCATGGCTACGACCCAGCTCACCGGGTTGTCCCAAACAAAGAACATGCCCACCCACATCAAAAACAGCACGGTCTCGCACCAGTGCATAAGGGTCATCTTGGCCAGCGTGCCGCCGCTCATCTCGGTGGCGACGCCCTGGACGATCTCCTGATGCGCGTGATGCGAATACGAAAGATCAAACGGCGACTTGCGCAGCTTGATGGTAAGCACCGCGAGCAGCGCGAGAAAAATGGGTGCACTGTACACGATGATGGGGGCCGACTGCCCCGTCACAGCGATGGAATCAAAGCTGTCGGTGGCAAGATACAGACCCACGCTCATCAGCAGAACGGCGGGCTCGTAACTCATAACCTGCAGCAATTCACGATCGGCGCCGACCTGAGCAAACGGGCTTTGCGTCGAGGCAGACGCCAGCACCACAAAGATCGCGGCGAGCGTCACCATAAAAGCGCACAGTAGCGTGTTGGAGCCCGACACAAAGATGCCGCCGCCCACCACGGTAAAGATGAGCGCACACGCCATGTAGGTATCGTCCATGGTGTTTACGCTGGCGGGGGCCTTGCGCAGCAGCTTGGCAACGTCGTAGAAGGGCTGCAGCAGGCGCGGGCCCACGCGGCCCTGCATGCGAGCGGACAGCTTGCGGTCGACGCCGTCGATCAGGCCGCCCACAAGCGGCGCCAGCAAGGCAAACGCCACGGTGCCAATAAAGATGCCCACGACGCCCGAGCCTTCGAAATACTTACCGCGCAGCACCGAGGGCGCGCTCATGGCAAGCCGCTCGGGCCCAATCCACGCGCAACACAGCAGCGCAAACAAGATAATGCTGCAGCACACGACGCTACCCGCGGGGCCAATACGCTTCTCGCCAAGGGCGTCCTCCGAGTACCAATTGCGCTTTTCGGCCTTCACCTCGTGTCCCATCGAGCCGCGGAAATGGCGGTAATTATCGGTTCCCACACCCGAAAGATACACGTTGACGTGCGGTTTGTTGCTCACGCGGAATGAAGTCAGCAGCACTACGGCGATAAACGCCACGATAACCACCATCAGATACATGGCGTCCTTGCCAATAACGTACGGCACGCGGCCAAACACCATGGCGAGGTAAGGCGACACCAGGCCGCTCGAGATGAGCGGGAACGCCACGCAGCACAGAATCAGCAGCGCGGCGATGGTGTTGAGCGCCATCCATTCGGTCTTATGGACATTGACCTCAACGTTTTGAGCCGTGGGGTCGACGCCCGAAAGCTTGGCGAGCCACTTGCCCCAGAAGTAAAACGTCGCGGCCGAGCCAAAGGCAAGCACCATGATCATGAGCACGTTGCCGGTCTGTGCAAACGCCACCAGAGCGCCCCACTTGGACACGAGCATGCCAAACGGTGCCACAAACATGCCCATGATGCCCAGCATCATCAGGCGCGTCAGGTGTGGCATGCGACTGAACATACCGTCCATGTCCTCGATATTGCGGCTGCCGATATGATGCTCGGCGGTGCCCACGCACAGGAACAGCAGCGACTTAGCCACCGTGTGGAACAGGATCAGGAAGATGGCCGCCCATACGGCCTCGGGCGCGCCGACGCCCAAGCAGGCACTGATGAGACCCAGGTTGGAAATGGTGGAGTACGCGAGCACGCGTTTGGCGTTGCTCTGCGAGATGGCCATGAGGGCAGCGAGCAAAAACGTGATGGCACCCACACTCGTGACCATAAAGCCGGTCACGGGATAGATGGCATAGAGCGGGCTCAGCTTGACCATCAGGAACACGCCGGCCTTGACCATGGTGGACGAGTGCAGCAGGGCGCTCGTGGGCGTGGGGGCAACCATGGCACCCAGCAGCCAAGTGTGGAACGGCATCTGTGCGGCCTTGGTGAGTGCGGCAAGCGACAGCAGAACGACCGGCATCACCAGCAGCGCGGATTGCGCGGTTCCGGCGCCGGAAAGCTCGATCATGCCCGAGATGGTCAGCGGCATGCCGTTAAGATGCAGGTACATGAGTCCGGCCAAAAACGCGATGCCGCCCAGCATGTTGAGGATGATCTGGGTGAAGGCGTTCTTGATGGCCTCAGGCGTGCGCGTATAGCCAATCATAAGGAACGAGCACACGGTGGTGATTTCCCAGCCACAGAACAGCCACTCAAGGTTGTCGCTCGTCACGATGACGAACATGGCCGAGAGGAACAGGAACATAAGCGCCAGGAACTGCGGGCGTCGGTCGGGCGCGGTCTGCCCGCACAGCGCGGCCTCGTGCTCGTCATGGGCCTGGAAGTCCTTCATATAACCCAAGGCATACACGCAGATCAGGCTGCCGACGATGCCGACGGCGAGGACCATGATTACGCTCATGTAGTCCAGGTAGAGCGGCGTCGCCGTGACGGCTTCGGCCGCGGGCAGCGTCATGGCTGCAAAGGCGAGCGAGCCCACCAGCTGGACTATGCCGAGCACCGTGGTGAGCGCGTTCCTGTATTTGTACGCGTTGTACAGGATGACGGCGCACAGGACGACATCGATGACGGAGCTGATGATCGAGAGCATATGCGAGGTGCCGGGGGCAACCTCAAAGCTCTGCGGACCCGTGCCAAAAAACATGACGGCGACTACAACTGTCACCGCCATAATAATGCCGGAACCTATGAGCCCCACCGCATCGCGGGCGCGGTCACCGCGCGCGAGCAGCATGCCCAGCGCCGGTACCAGCGGAAACAGGGTAAGGAAATACAGTAGCGTCATACCATCACTCCCCCATGCAAAAACGCTGCAATTTTTTAACGTTATAGCTCAATTGAGGAGTAGCGGCGGCAGGTTTTCGGTCAACTGGGGAGTTTTAGGCGTACGGGGTAAGGGCATGTCCGCTTTGGAGCAGAGAGGCGGCAAGAAAAATGCGCCCCTGTGGGCGCACCATCCCGTTCGCTATTCCGCCTTTTTAACGCGCGGCTTGCGACCGCGCGGCTTATCGACCAGCGCGGACTCACCACTCTCGCGATACCGGCGGCACCAAGCCTTGACCGAAGACTCGCTGGGAATCTTGTACTTGATCATGGCATCGCGAACCGTCAAGCCGTTTTCCAGACGGTCCTTAACCACGGCGAGCTTTACGTCGTACGAATAAGTGTGATGACGAGCGCCCGCGTTGAGCACGGCGTCGGCGCCGCCCACGGCATACGCGCGGGCCCACTGACGAGCCGTGGCCTGGGGAATGCCAAGCTTTGCGGCGAGGGCGCGGTGACCGACCCCCTCTTGGAGGATCTCGACGGCGTGCTGCCTAACCTCGGGCGCATGCGTACGAGTCCTTGTTGCTTCTGACATACCTGCCACTTCTACTTCTTAGCCTTAAACGTTAAATTGCTTTCTTACGTGCGAGTTAGATAGTAGCATTTTACTGTTTGTTCAAAGCAGTTAATTAAAATAGACGCGGCGTTATCTGGGCATTTGACACCAATTTACGACATTTCTTTATCGATTATTTACGCTGGTAGCTAGCTCGCAGCCAATCGTCATTCGCTTGCCAACAAAATTGGCATCTCTTTATGTCCTTTGGTATAGAGGATATAAGTATTAACCCCTCCCTCAACAATTCTGAGCGGTCCGCAAGGCAGTAGACGCCCTCGCTCCTCGTGATTAGCGCGCATAGCCATCCACCGGAGCAAAACAAAAAGGGCGGGACCTGCTGCGCTTGCAGACCCCGCCCCGGTTGACACCCGATGGGACGCAGTCGGGCGAGGCGGATCCGTGCTACCGCCCCGCCTGGCCGCGAAGTTAACTACAGCTCGTTGGCCGCGTGATATGCCGTGCGGATGGCGCTCGCGATATCGGCGGTGCGCTCGCCCGAGCAGTCGCCCACGAAGGTCACGGGCACCGTCACGCCGTCCAGATCAAACGCGTTGGCCTTGGAGCCCACGGCCATCACCACGTAATCGCAGGCGATCTTCACCGGTTCCTCGGCGCCGTCCTCGGCAGTGCGAACGGCCTCCACGCCCTCGTCGGTAATGGCGGTCAGGCGGGTCTTCACGTGCTGCTCCACGTTATGCTCTGCAAAGTCGCTCATGATCAGCGGCAGAATGGTCTCGGACTCGCCCGCGGCAATCTTGTCGAGCATCTCCACGATCGCCACCTCGCAGCCGTGCTGCAGCAGGTACTCGGCAGTCTCGGTGCCCACCAGGCCACCGCCAATGACGGCGACGCGGCCCGTAAGCTCCACCTTGCCGGCCAGCACGTCCCAGCTCGAGACGACCTTGTCCGAATCGGCACCCGGAACGGGGATGACCACGTCGTGTGCGCCCACGGCCACAATCGCGGCGTCGGCGGCGTTGAGGTCCTCAGCGGTAGCAACATGGTTGAGCTCGACCTTCACACCCAGGCCGGGCAGAATCTTCTCGTAGTACTCGACCGAGCGCATGATTTCGTCCTTGCGCGGAGGCGCGGCCGCCAGCACAATCTGGCCGCCCAGATGATCGCTCGCCTCGTAGACGGTCACGTCGTAACCGCGCTTGGCCGCCACACGCGCGGCCTCCAGGCCGGCAATACCGCCGCCCACCACGGCGATCTTCTTGTCGCCCTCGCCCGGCTTGATGGCGATGGTCGCCTCGTCGCCGTTCTCGGCATTGAGCACGCACGAGATGTACTTGCGGTTTTGAATCGCGTCGACGCAGCCCTTGTTGCAGTTGAGGCACTCGCGAATGGGCTCGCCCGTGGCGGCCTTCAGCGCAATGTCGGGGTCGCACATGAGCGAGCGACCATAGGCGATGATGTCGGCCGAGCCATCCTCCAGGATCTTCTCGCCGGCCTCGACCGAGACAACACGGCCGACGGTTGCCACCGGCACGGAAACCAGGGCCTTGACGCGCTCGGCCACGGGCAGCGTCCAGTTGTAGGGCATGGCGCCCATGGGCGGAATGGTGTCGCCCATGTTGCCGGTGTGGTTTGCCTGCGCAACCTGGATCATATCGATGCCCGCGCCCTCGAGCAGCTTGGCGAACTCGCAGGCCTCGTCGGGCTGCAGGCCGCCCTTGCCGCGCGGCGTGCCGTCGGGGTTCTCCATGATCACGGGGAGCTTGTACTCCACCATCAGCTGCGGCGCGGCCTCCTTAATGGCAGCGACGACCTCGAGCGCGTAGCGAACGCGGTTCTCGAACGAGCCACCGTACTCGTCGGTGCGCTGGTTGAGGATCGCGGAGCACAGCGAACCCACCAGGCGGTCGCCGTGGACCTCGATGGCGTCGATGCCGGCCTGCTGCGCGCGAGCGGCCGAGGCAGCGATGGCCTCCTTGATCTGGGTGAGCTGCTCCACGCTCGCCTCGTTCACAAAGTGCTGCATGTCGTGGTGCAGCTTGGCGTAGGCCTGATTGCGAATCTCGTTGGACTCGGCCATCTTGGCGGCAAAGGTCTCCTCGTCGCCGGCGGCTTTGGCCTCCTGCGCGGCCTTGGCAGCGGCCATGGAGCCCATGACCATGCGGCCGACACCGGGCACGTCGTACTCGGGATGGAACAGCTGCAGCGCGACCTTGGCGCCGTGCTTGTGGACGACGTCGGCCAGGGCCTTAAACGTGGGAATCTGGGCGTCGGTCGCCAGCTTGGGCGTGGGGCTCGCGGTCATAACGGGAGCGACGTCGCCGATGACGATGTAGCTCACGCCGCCACGGGCCAGGCGCTCGTAAAAAGCCAGGCTGCGCTCGCCAATGGAACCGTCGCGCTCCTCGTAGCCGGTGGTCAGCGGCGGGAACATAATGCGGTTCTTGAGCTCAAGGGGGCCAACCGTAATGGGCTGAAGCAGCTTGGATACAGGTGCGGTCATGGACATTCCTCTCTTGTAGGCGCGGCGGCGATGTTGCCGCGTAGTTGTCTAAAGGATATGGCATGGGGGTACGGGGCCGCAGCTGAAATCGGCGGATAGCAGCCAGCGGCAGGTGGATGGGGCGGGGCCGGCCACCGGTTTGTCTCGATCTGTAACATCTACAGACCAAAACCAGTCCTACCTGTTACAGATCGAGACATTCCCCTCGGCCCGTTCTCGACAATCTAAATCTGTAACAGTTACTCGGCAAAATCCGTCCCTCGTGTTACAGATTTAGATAGACGGAGGCCGTCCTGCCAGTTTGTCTCGATCTGTAACAGTTAGTGATCCAAATCGGGTCCACCTGTTACAGATTGAGATTTTCGACCGAAAAGTTGAGAATCGGGTCGATCCCACAGTCCCGCAATAACAAAAAAGCTCGCCGGCTAGGCCGACGAGCTGCAAGTTCTTGGTCGCGGGGGCAGGATTTGAACCTACGACCTCCGGGTTATGAGCCCGGCGAGCTACCAGACTGCTCCACCCCGCAATGTCTGGGCGCCTCATGTGCGCAAGAAAGAATATTACGCGGGAGTTCGGTAAACGGCAAGGAAAATCTCGTAGAGCATAATTCCTTCATATTTATAACTTTCAGCCCCGCGTCCCCGTAAACGAATCGCAGCCCAACGCCGGCGGCGCGTATACAATGGTGCGCGTCCTTTTATGCCGACACCGGGAGTAGACATGCTGCTCGCTATCGATATGGGAAACACGCAGACGGCCATGGGCCTGTTTGACGGAGACGAGCTGGTGCAGTCGTGGCGCATGCCCACCGACCGCTCTTTTACCGCCGACGAGATCCACGTGCGCCTGATGGGCTTCTTTAAGATGTACGACCTCTCGCTCGATGCGGTCGACGCGATCGCCTTTGCCGGCGTAGTGCCGCAGCTCTCGCGCGAGTGGCACGCCGTGGCCGACCGCATCGCAGCAGACGCCATCGTCATTGGACCGCAGACCGCCGCCGTGACCAAGCTGCGCGCCGCGCGTCCCCAGGCCGTGGGCGCCGACCGCATCGCCAACGCCGTTGCAGCCGAGACCTTCTACGGCGCCCCGGCGATCGTGGTGGACTTTGGCACCGCGACCAACATCGACGTCATCGACGAGGACGGCTACTACATTGGCGGAGCGATTGCGCCGGGCATCCGCATCTCCATGGACGCGCTCGCCGCCCGAGCCGCCAAGCTCGCCAGCGTTCCGCTCGAGGCGCCCGAGCATGCCATCGGCCGCGATACCGAGGAGTGCATCAAGGTGGGCGCCGTGACGGGCGCCGCCGCCATGGCCGAGGGCCTGGTCGCGCGCATGAAGCGCGAGCTGGGGCGCGAGGACGCCACCGTCATCGCCACGGGCGGCCTCGCCAGCATCGTCGCCGATTCGACCGACGCCTTCGACGTGGTCGACGGCCAGCTCACCATCAAGGGCATCTGTGAAATCTACCGCCGCATGCAGGAGCAGGGGTAGAGCGAACGCCGAGTCTATTCCTCAAAACTGAATTATTTTCAATTTTGAGGAATAGGGTTGAGAGGCGCTACACCTCGCCGGCCAGCCATCTCGCCAGGTCCACAATCTGCACCCCATCGCGATCTGTTGTCTCGTGATGCGTACGGGCGAGAATCATCTTGGGATACGCATCGCCAATGCTCAGGAGCGGCGAAATCTCCTGTTCAAACGTCTTATCCGAGCTGATGTCGTCACTCACCTGAATGTAGAACTTCTCACTTCGCTTGATTGCTAAAAAATCAATTTCCTTTTTGTAGAGCACGCCGACGTACACCTCGTATCCGCGACGCAGCAGCTCGATGGCCACCATATTCTCGTACACACGACCCCAGTCCATATCGCGCGTGCCGAGCAAAGCGTATTTAAACGCATGATCCGCCAGGTAATACTTCTCGCCGCTCTTGAGGTATTTCTTGCCGCGAATGTCGTATCGACGCACCTTATAGAAGGCGAACGCGTCGCACAGGTACCCCATGTACGTGCCGACCGTCTTGTTCGTAATCTTGAGCCCGTCCGCATTCAAAACGTCCGTAATGTTGCGAGCCGACGTGATGTTGGAGACGTTGTCCATCATGTAATCGGCAATACGCAGCAGCGCCGATTCATTTCTCACGTTATGCCGCTGTACGATATCCCTCACGATCAGCGTCTTAAAGACGTTGGAGAGATATTGATAGCGCTGCTCCTGCATCGGATAAGGATAGGAACCGGACATGCCGCCGGTCCTCGCGTACTCATCGAAGTCGCGGTCGACCTCGCCCTCGTCGCCATAGGAGCGATACTCCTCAAACGAGAATGGGAACACCTCAATCTCGAACGTACGTCCCGTAAAGAGCGTCGACAGATCGCTCGACAGTAAAAAGGCGTTCGATCCGGTAATGAAGATGTCGTACTGCTCGGATGCGTGAAGGCTGTTGATTGCGCGCTCGAAGCCGTCGCACATCTGGACCTCGCCGATAAGCAGGAAGTTTTGCTTGCCGGGTACCCGATGCTCTTTTACATAGGCGAGTAACGCGTGATATTCGAGCAGCTCCTCGAACTCATCAAGGTTGTAGTTGATGTGAATGACATTCGAATCGGGTAGGTTGGCCTCCACGTAATCGCGAAGGGCTTCGAGCAATTTTGATTTTCCACTGCGACGAATCCCCGTGATCACCTTGATGTCCGGCACGCCAATAAGGCTCGTTAACGTGTCCATATATGACGTTCTATTGATGAGTTTCACGGGGCCCCCTGCGGTCTTTCGTTGCTATTCCTCAAAATCGAAAAATTTTCAGTTTTGAGGAATAGACTCTGCAACGAATATACCTCGTGAAAGGTCGGGCTGGCTTAATCCTATTCCTCAAAATCGAAAATTTTTCAGTTTTGAGGAATAGGATCAGGGCGGCCGTTCTCCCCAGTCACGCAAAAACCCTCCCCGGCGCTGTGCCGAGGAGGGCTTCGTTGTCACGGCTATCTGTGTGAGCGGACCCGTGCTACAGCCCGCGGATGCGCACGGCCTCGGGCGGGAACTCCTGCTCGCCGGCGTCGGTTTTGATGGTCGCGCGGCCCCAGATGTCCAGGCCCGCAAACACGCCGACCGCGAGCGGCAGGCCGTTGGGCGACACCGCCGCGACCTGACGGCCCAGCAGCGGCACCATGTCGAAATACTCGCCCAGCACCGGAGCCAGCGGGCCGGCAGCGCCCTGTGGTGTGTTGGCGGCAACCGCCCAGGTGTCCACGCGGGTCAGCACGGCGGTGGCCAATGCCTCGACCAGCACCTCGTCGGCCATATCCACCCCAAGCTCGCCCAGCGCCGCACGTTCAATATCAACCGTCACCGCGGCAAACATGCCCGCAGCACCGGCACCGCCGTTCACGGCAACACGCGCGAGCGACGTCTCAAACGCAGGCGCACCGCACACGATATTGCTCGGCCACTCAATGCCCACCTTGCCGGCAAGGCCCAACCCCGGCGTCGAAGCCGTGCCCACGAGCGCGTCCATCATGCCCATCGCGGCCACAAACGGCAGGCCGTGGAAGGCATGCATGTTCACATCCGGACGCACGACCAGCGAAAACGTCAGCGAAGCATCGCCCACGCTCCACGCGCACCAGCCCGCGGACACGCCCTCGCGACCCGCGTCACGCGCCGCGTCGAGCTCAGTGGCAGCGACTACAGCGTTCATCTCGATCATCTACATACGCCCCAATTCACCCACGATATGGCCCACGCGATCCTCGGGCTCCTTGACCTCGACGCCGTTGTAGCGGAAGAACCGCGCCGGGTCGTGCATCAGGTCCTCAAGCGGCACCAGCACAAAGTCGCGCTCGCCGATCAGTGGATGCGGCAGGCGCAGCTTTTTGCCGCCGTGGGTCTCGCCGTCCATCCACAGCAGGTCCAGGTCGATGGTGCGCGGACCGTTGGCCTTGGCCTTTTTGGAGCGGTCGCGGCCCAGCTCGGCCTCGATCTTCATGAGCTCGTCGAGCAGCACCAGCGGCGCCAACTCGGTCTTGATCTCGATGACGGCGTTGGCAAACGCGTCCTGGCGCGTCTCGTAGGCCGGCTCGCTCTCGTAGATCTTGGAGGAGTTGGACACGCAGGTAAGTGGAATCTCGGCGATCATGTCGCGTGCGGCGCGGATGTTGTCGCAGCGATGCCCCAAGTTGGATCCCACGGCCACAAACGCGCGGCGCGGCTGCGGCTCGGCGACAGCCCAGTAGCCGTTCAGGAACTGCGCAAAGCCCGCGGCGTCGTGCACGCGCACGATGTTGGCGCCGGCCTGGATGGCGCCCAGGCACACGCCAAACGTAGCGGCATCGCGCTCGGCGGCCTCGGTCACGCCCGAGACGGCGCCCACAAAGCGCTTGCGCGATACAGCGCACATGAGCGGATAGCCCAGTGACGCCATCTTGGCAGTCTCGCGCTGGATGACGATGTCCTCGTTAGCCGACTTACCAAAGCCCGGGCCAGGATCGATGCAGATGCGGTCGCGCGACACGCCGGCGTGGATGAGCGCGCGGGCCTGGTCGGACAGAAAGCCCATGACGCGGCGCATGATGGGTGCAGAATCGGGCAGGGTAAAGCGGCGGAGCTGCGAAGTGGGCACATAGGCTTCCTCACGGCGGGCACTGCGGCGCATCATGGCGGCCAGGTGATCGCTGGGCTCTGGTGCGGCTTCGGCAGCTGCGGGCACGGTCTCGGGCGCAGCGGCGGCAGGGGCAGCCTGCTCGGCAGCCGGCTTCTCTGACTCGGACTCGGGCGCGGGCTCCGATTCGCCAAGCGGCAGCGAGGGCTGTACCACACCGCCCGGAAGCTTGGCTTCAACCTTGGGCTCGCCCAGCAACTTGCCGCGACGGCGACGAGCCGGCTTCTCGGCCTCGCGCGCGGCCTCGACAGCCGCTTCGCGTGCCTTCTCGGCAACAAACGCCGCAGCCGAGGTATCGAGCTGCACCGTCGCGTGCGTGCGTGCGGGTGCGGCAACCTCGCCGGCGTGCATTACGATGACGCCGCAGGTGCTCGTCTTAACGAACTCAACCATCTTGGGATCGGTGAAGCCCGTCACGTCGTTGACAATCGAAGCACCGCAGCGCACTGCCGCCTTGGCAACCGCCACATGACGCGTATCGATCGAGACGATGGCGCCCTCTTTGGCGAGCGCGCGCACGACGGGCAGCACGCGACGCGCCTCCTCGTCGGGGTTGACCGGGGTAAAGCCGGGGCGCCACGTCGACGTGGACTCACCGCCTACGTCGATGATGTCGGCGCCGGCGTCGAGCATCGCCAGACCGTACTCGATGGCGGCATCCGGGTCGAAGTGCTCCCCGCCATCGCTAAACGAATCGGGCGTCACGTTGAGGACGCCCATGATGCGCGGACGGTCAAAGCTGAGCTCATACTTTCCGCACCGCCATGTCTTGCTGTCGTTCGCCATGAACATCCTCCTAAAATGCCCACGCCGCCGAGCTTGGGGAGCTGGCGGCGGGGTCGCTTTGCACTCAGTCTTTCTATTGTATCCGCGCACACGGGCTAGAACGCAAACGCGGCCGCGATGTCGCAAGAAATCAGCAGGTCGGCATTTGCATCCTGATCGGTAGGCGCCAAATTGCAAATGGCCAGCGTATCGCCAGTAAAGTAACGCGTAAGGCCTGCCGCCGGATACACCACGAACGAGGTCCCGCCCACAATGAGGGCATCGGCCGCGGCGATGGCGGCAACGGCACCGGTCAACACACGCTCGTCGAGCGGCTCTTCGTAGAGCACCACATCGGGCTTGATGCGACCACCGCACGCGGGGCACACGGGCACGCCCGCGGCGTCCTCGTGCTCGCGCGAGCAAATCCACTCGGCGCTATAGACCGCGCCGCACGACTGGCAAATGTTGCGATGGACCGATCCGTGCAACTCAAACACGCGCTGCGAGCCCGCCATCTGATGCAAGCCGTCGATGTTTTGCGTCACCACGGCATCAAGCTTGCCAGCTCGCTCCAGCTCGGCCAGCTTGGTGTGGCAGCGGTTGGGCTTAGCGTTAAGCGCGATCATCTTGGTTCGGTAAAAGTCGAAGAACTCCGCCGGATGTGTCTCGTAAAAGCTGTGCGAGAGCATGGTCTCGGGCGGGTAGGCAAACTGCTGGTGATACAGGCCGTCAACGCTGCGGAAATCGGGGATGCCACTTGCCGTGGAAACACCGGCGCCGCCAAAGAAGACCACGCGCTTGTGGGTATCAAAAAGCTCCGCCAGCGCGGCGGAGGCCTGCTTGGGATCCGATATTGCCTGCGTCATATGAGCCCTCCGTCCTTGTTGATCGGGCGGCGTCGGGCGATGTCCCAGCATGCGACCTTTAAGTCAGCATGCGCGGAGCCCACCCCGCCCCTGTTGCGCTAATCTTAAGCCTGCCAACCCCGTCGAAAGGACACCATGCCTCAGACTTACACTTTCGCCTCGTGGAACGTCAACGGCCTGCGCGCCGTGCTCAAAAAGGACCCGAGCTTTATCCAGATCGCGCAAGAACTCGACGTCGATATCCTGGCGCTGCAAGAGACCAAGTTGCAAGAAGGCCAGGTCGATATTGACCTGCCCGGCTATCACCAAACCTGGAGCTACGCCGAGCGTAAAGGCTATTCGGGCACTGCGGTCTTTAGCCGCCAGAAACCGCTGCGAGTGCTGCACGCCGACGCACTGCTACCCTACGCCGGCGAGAACGAGGCGGCCGAGCTCGTCGCCCAAGCCGCAACCGAGGGCCGCGTCTGCGCGCTCGAGTTCGACAAGTTTTGGCTTGTGGATGTCTACACTCCTAACGCCCAAAATGAGCTCGCGCGCATCGATGTACGCATGGCTTGGGACGATGCCTATCGCGACTTTTTGAGCGCGCTTGAACGCGAGACCGGCAAGCCCGTCGTAACTTGCGGCGACTTTAACGTGGCGCATGAGGAGATCGACCTTAAGAACCCCAAGTCCAACCGCGGTAACGCAGGCTTTTCGGACGAGGAGCGCGGTAAGTTTACCGAGCTGCTCGACGCCGGTTTTACCGATACCTGGCGCGCGGCAAATCCCGACGTCGAGGGCGTCTACAGCTGGTGGAGCTATCGCTTTAATGCCCGCAAGAACAACGCCGGCTGGCGCATCGATTACTTCCTGGTGAGCGACGCAATCGCCGGCAACGTGCGCGACGCCGGCATCCGCGGCGACATCTTTGGCAGCGACCACTGCCCCGTCACCCTCACCCTAGAGCTCTAGCCCAACTGACCCCCTGGGGACGGAGGAAAAGGATCATTTTTTCACCTCGCGAGGGCATCCACACGGCCCGCTTGCCACGAAACTGGCCCATCGACTACGTTTAAGCCACTGCCCTCAACCACAGCGAACAACGCAAAAAGAAAACCGCAGGTAGAAAGCCTGCGGTTTTTCATAAAACGCGGTTGTGCTTGGGGGTGTCGGGCCAAACGTAGTAGATAGGCCGATTCCGTGGCGGGCGGGTTCAGCTGATTCCCCGGGGACGTCTGGAGACGGAAGAAAACGGATCAATTTGGCTCTTGAGGGCCACGATGCCCGTCATATAAGCCGGCCATTCCAAAACTATGCCGGTTTACGGGGCTGAATCGCAAACCCCCAACCATACGCAATTCCGAAATAATAAAACCGCAGGTAAACGGCTTGCTCTATTTCGAAAAAAGCCGGTATGGTCTGCCTGTGCCAATCTGGCCCCGTAAACCGGCATAGTTTTAAAATGGCACTTCGACAGTATTGGTTCCCGTCCCGGCGTAACCAGCCCTATAGTCCGTATTTCACGACGACTCGGTTGATGCGGCGACACCAGGGCTTGTACAGGGCGGCCAAAAACACGCAAGTCGCGAGTCCGTGCGTAATATCGAACGGTACGGCGGTGGCAAGACGCGCCACGGCGCCCGCCCACGTGAGCGGTTGTACAAAACCGATAATGTCGTACGCGTTGATCACCACGCCGTACAGCAGACCCGAGGCAAAGCCGTACGCCATCAGCGCCGGCATGCGCACGGTTCCATCCGCACGGTCAAACGCACTGGCATGCGCCAGCGCACCGCCCACATAGCCAACCAGACCCCAGGCATACATCTGCCATGGCGTCCACATGCCCTGTCCAAAAAAGAAATTGCTGGTCAGCGCTGCCAACGCGCCGACCATGAAGCCATTGCGTCGGCCCAACGTCGCCCCCGCGATAATAGCGATGGCGCTCACGGGTTTAAAGTCGGGAATGGGGCCGAACAAGATGCGGCCCGCCGCAGCCAGCGCCGCCAACACCAGCGTGGGCATAATCTGGCGCAGGCCCGGTCGCGACGCCTCGTAGCCCGCAAAGAACAGCGCGAGCACGAGCGCCACCACAATCAGCATGGCAAGTGCGGCCTGCTCAATGCCCGCCAGCAATGCTGCGGCCATTACCGCCGGCACCGCCAACAACAGCGGAATCTCCAGTTTTGCAAGCAGGCGCAAGCCGCGATAATCCGCCATTCCATCACGCCCTATAAAACACGTTGTCGGCAAAGAAATCTGCCGGCGGCTCCATGCAGGCAATTTCGCCGTCGAACATCATGGCGATGTCGTCGGCAACCTGCTCGGCGAAGTCCAGGTCGTGCGTGGCCATGATGACGGTGCCGCCGGCTTGCGCATGCTCGCGCAAGGCACGGGCGACAATGCGGCGGCTCGTCAGATCCAGCCCCTTCGTGGGCTCGTCGAGCAGCAACAGCTCCGGACCAATCAACAGCAGCTTTGCCAACGCGAGCAGCTGACGCTGGCCGCCCGAAAGATCGTACGGGTGGCGCGCATCCAGGCCGTCCAATCCCAGCTGCGCCGCGCGCTCCTGGGCTGCGTCCTCGTCATATCCGCAGGTCGAAGCCCATTCCATCAGCTCGTCGCGCACCGTCTCGGCAACCAGCAACGCCTTGGGGTTCTGCGGCAGCAGCGCCGCCGAAGCCGCCCCGCGCACCATGCGCCCACGCTGCAGCTTAGCCGTCTTGGCCAGCACCGAGAGCATCGTCGACTTGCCGCAGCCGTTTCCGCCCACGATCGCATGCACCGCGCCGGCTGAAAACGTCACATCGAGCCCGCGCAGCACCCAACCGGACACGCGGTCGTAGCGAAACCAGCCTTCCGACAGGGTGGTAGCCGACTCGCCGTGCATTTTTGGGAGTATTCTGCGTCCACCGGCACGCGATGGCGCCGCCGAGTCGTCCTGCGGCTGAATTTGTGCCTCAAATTCAGCCGATTTGCCCGATTTCAGTCCCTTTTTCGCACCTGAAGCGTCCCCGCGCGCGCCCAAAGAGCCCTGCTGGCCACCGACAGTGCTGAAAATTCCGTTTTTTGCACGCCGCGAGGCACCCCACCCTGGCACCTCGCCAGAAAACAGCCCTTCACGATGCCCCAAGGAGGCGATATCAGACACCTCGCACACGCGACCGCCCTCAATCCGGTACGCGCACGTCGCATACTCGAGCATCGGGCGCGGCTGGTGCGTCGCCACGACAACCGTGCAGCCCAGCTCGCGATTCACGCGAAACAACGCATGCAGGAAGTTTTTCTCGGCAACAGGATCGAGTTGGGACGTGGGTTCGTCGAGCAACAGAACGCGCGGGCGCAGCGCCAGCACGGCCGCCAGCGACAGCAGTTGCTTGCGTCCACCCGAAAGCGTATCGGTATCGCGATGCAGCCAGTCCTCCAGCCCAAAGAAATAGCTGGTCTCGGCCACGCGACGGCGCATCTCGTCGCGCGACACACCCAGATTCTCTAGGCCAAACGCCATCTCGTGCCACACGGTCTCGCACACGATCTGGTTCTCGGGGTCCTGAAACACATAGCCCACGCGCTCCGCGGACGCCCGGACGTCCATACCGGCGACGCCCTCCCCCAGCACACGCAGCTCGCCAGAGCACGCGCCCGTCGGCGAAATCTCGGGCTTGAGCAGCGAGAGTAGCGTCGACTTGCCCGACCCGGTACCGCCCACCAGCAGTGCAAACGCACCCTGGGGAACAGACCAGTCGAGCCCATCGAGCACCGGCGCCTCAGCCCCGGGGTAGGTAAAGCCCAGACCCCGTATCTCAATCGCAGGCACATCGGAACCGCACGCCCCGCCCGTTACCGAGCAGCTATCCAACCGGGTCATCAGCCAAACCTCTTCTCGTCAATCGCGTGCAACACACAGGGCAACACCATCCAAGCCGCGTACACAATATAGCCAGGCCACGGCGCCGGCACCGAAAGCTGAGGGTAAAACGAATACTGCGCCGTCGCGGTCCACGCCACCGCCACCGCGGCAGCACCAAACAGCGCAAGCCCGACCAGCGCGGCAACGTCGCTGTGCCCCAGTCGATACCGCACATACGTCGTACGACGCGTCGCGGCACCCCACCCGCGCGAGCGCATCGCGTCCGCACGCTCCAGCGAATCTTCCATGCCCCAGCCCATCAACACGCTCGACGCCCGCAGGCGCGAGCGCACGGGGTCGGCCGGAGCGCGCCCCGGCACATCGATCGCGTCCTGCACCGCCAGCACCGTGCGGCCGCGGCGCAAAAACAGCGGGATAAGCCGCATGCACATCGAGATCATGAGCGCGAGCACCGGCGCGGCGTTGCCCAGCAACGCGAGCACCTTGTCGTATTCGAGCATCGACGCCGCAGCCTCAAACCACAGCACGCTCGCCACAAACAGCCCGCCCATACACAGGCCGTATACCATGCTCTCCAAATACACTGCGCGCATGCCGATACGGAACAACTCCGTCGAGCCCGAGGCGCTAAACAGCGGATTCACCAGCGAGATAATCAAAATCACCGGCAGCTGCCAGCGAAACGCGTTCAGCGTGCGAGCAGCCCCGCGGGTCGCAAAGCCGTATGCCAGCCCGCCCGCGAGCGACAGCGCGATCAGCACCGGTTGCATCGAGAACATGGTGAGCCCCAGCGTTAGCGCCATGTAGAGCGCAGGCACCGCCGGGTGCGACATCGAAAATGCCGCGACGGGCTCGATGGCCGACCTCTCTCGCATATTGTCCACGGGCACCCGCCCTCTCACCCAAATACCAACGCCGCAGTGCCGCAAACACCGCACAAGCAGCGCAACCGCCGCGCCGGAACCACAAACCCAGCCGCCGCGGCCCAAACGTTACGCGCTCATCATATGCCTGCGGTATCATATTGCGCCGTGTATCGTTTCCAAACACACGTCTCTATAACGTAACAGGAGATCACATGGACGCAACTGCAATTATCCTCGCTGCCGGCGAGGGCACCCGCATGAAGTCGAACCACTGCAAGGTTTCGCACAAGATCCTGGGTAAGCCCATGGTTCAGTGGATCGTCGACGCCACCATCAAGGCCGGCTGCAGCCGCGTCGTGGTCGTCATCGGCAGCCACGCCGACGAGATGCGCGCCCTCATCAACGGCGCCTACGCCAACAGCGCCACCAAGGTCGAGTGCGTCGAGCAGACCGAGCGCCTGGGCACCGGTCACGCCGTGAAGGTCGCGCTCGAGGCCTGCGGCATCACCGAGGGCCCGGTCGTCGTGCTCAACGGCGACTTGCCGCTCATCACCGCCGACACCGTCGCCAAGTTCGCACAGACCGTCGCCACCGGCGAGCTCGCCTGCACCGTCATGACCATGACCCCGCCCGATCCTTTTGGCTACGGCCGCATCAAGCTGGGTGCCGACGGCCAGATCGAGCGCATCATCGAGCAGAAGGACTGCACGCCCGAGCAGGCCGCCACGCTGCTCGAGTGCAACGCCGGCTGCTACGCCTTCGACGGCGCGCAGCTCGCCGCACACATCAACGAGATCGGCAACGACAACGCGCAGTCCGAGTACTACCTGCCCGACATGCTCGAAATCCTCAAGAGTCACGGCCAGGCGGTCTCCATCTTCCACTGTGACGACTACCGCGACGGCCTGGGCGTCAACAGCCGCATCCAGCTCGCGCAGCTTACCGCCATCGCGCGCGACCGCATCAACGAGCACTGGATGGCCGAGGGCGTTACCTTCATCGACCCCACGCAGGCCTGGATCGGCCCCGACGCCACCATCGGCCGCGACACCGTCGTGTGGCCGCAGACGCACCTGATCGGCCACGTCACCGTGGGCGAGGAGTGCCAGCTCGGCCCTAACAGCCGCCTCACCGACACCACCGTCGGCAGCGGCTGCACCATCGATGAGACCATCGCCATCGAGGCCGTCATCGAGAACGGCGTCGACTGCGGCCCGCGCGCCTACCTGCGCCCGGGTACCCACATGCTCGATGGTTCCAAGGCCGGCACGCACGTGGAGATCAAGAAGTCCACGATCGGCGAGGGCTCCAAGGTGCCGCACCTGTCCTACATCGGTGACACGACCATGGGCTCCGGCGTCAACGTGGGCGCCGGCTCCATCACCTGCAACTACGACGGCGTGCACAAGCACAAGACCGTCATCGGCAAGGACGCCTTCATCGGTTCCGACACCATGATGGTCGCGCCCGCCCAGATTGGCGACGGTGCACTCGTGGCCGCCGGCTCCGTCATCACCGAGCCGGTCCCGGCCGACGCACTCGGTCTGGGCCGCGCCCGTCAGGTAAATATTGAGGGCTGGGCCGCCGATTATCGCCGCCGTCTGCACGAGGACGACGAGATATAACGTTTTACCAAGCATCTAAGGAGCTGTTCCCATGGGGACGGCTCCTTTTTCTATGCTGACCTGCGCGGCCGGATGAGTGGTCGGTTCGTGTCCGTTGACGGTAAAGACGTTATCAAGACTCGATAAACCCCGCCGCGCGGTTACAATGCAACAAGGCATCTATATGGCATTCGATATAAAGGAGAAGGGTAATGCCGATTAATGATCCCGAGAAGTCGGAGAATATGCGCAAGTCCATCCGCGTGTATTCCGGTTCCTCCAACCGTCCCCTCGCTCAGAAGATTGCTGAGTACCTTGGGGTCGAGCTTTCGGGCCTTACGCTAAAGCAGTTCGCCAATGGTGAGATTTACGCCCGCTACGACGAGACCGTCCGCGGCGCCGACGTCTTCCTGATTCAGTCCGTGGCCGGCGGCAACGTCAACGATATGCTCATGGAGTTGCTCATCGCCACCGACGCTGCCAAGCGCGCATCCGCCCGCTCCATCACCGCCGTTATCACCCACTACGGCTATGCCCGCCAGGACCGCAAGGCCGGCCCGCGCGAGCCCATCACCGCCCGCCTCGTCGCCAACCTGCTCGAGCGCGCCGGCGTCAACCGCATCATCACCCTCGACCTGCACCAGGGTCAGATTCAGGGCTTCTTTGATATCCCGGTTAACCACCTGTCCGCGCTGCCGCTGTTTGGCCAGTACTACAACGACATGCACTTCGACACCGACAACCTGGTTGTCGTCTCCCCCGACGTGGGTCGTGCCAAGGCCGCCAAGAAGCTGTCCGACATGCTCGGCTGCGACCTGGCCATCGCCCACAAGGGTCGTCCGCGCCACAACGCCGCCGAGGTCATGGGCATCATCGGTGACATCAAGGGCAAGACCTGCATCATCAACGACGACATGATTGACACCGCTGGCACCCTGTGCGCCAACGTCAAGGAGCTCAAGGCCATGGGCGCCGGCGACATCTACGTGTGCGCCACCCACGGCATCTTCTCGGGCCCGGCTATCGAGCGCCTGAACGATGCCCCCATCGTCGAGTGCGTCGTCACCGATGCCATCCCCGTCGAGGTCGGCGGCAAGATCAAGACCATCTCGGTCGCCGAGGAGTTCGCTCAGGCCATCTCCGCCGTTTACCACGAGGAGCCCGTCTCCACGCTCGTCGGCGGCGACTTCGCGCTGTAGTCGCTCGACCCTCGCATCCCTCCGGAAGCCCCGGACACGCCTGCGGGGTTATCACGCGAACGTCCTCGCCGCTTTGCGGCTGCGGGATGTTCGCTTTGATAACCCCTCCCGGCGTGTCCGGGGCTTCCTGCTGTCTCGGGGCAGCTGTTTTCTGAAATGACTTTGCTGCAACCTTTCCTCGCCTTCGGCGGGCGTGGTAGCCTTTGTCGTTGATTAAACTTTTGTGTAACGAAAGGAAGCATATGGCAGCTGCACAGCCGCTTAAGATTCGCATGGTTGCCGGACTTGGCAACCCGGGCGAGGAATATGCCGAGACCCGCCACAACGCCGGCTTTAAGGCAATCGACGAGCTGGCCCGTCAGGCCGGCGTCACGTACTGGAAAAACCAGGCCGGCGCCGAGGTCGCGCTCATCAACATCAACGACCCCGAGGAAGAGGGCGGCAAGCGTCAGATTGTGCTGGTCAAGCCGCAGTCGTACATGAATACCTCGGGCGGCCCCATCTCCAAGCTCTGCCGCGAGTACAAGATCAAGGCCGAGGAGCTGCTCGTAATCCACGACGAGCTCGATATTCCCGCCGGCGACGTGCGTGTTAAGGTGGGCGGCGGCCATGCTGGCCACAACGGCCTGCGCTCCATCATCGACAAGATGGGCAGCCGCGACTTCAGCCGCATCCGCACCGGCATCGGCAACCCTCCCGGCAAGATGGCCGTCGCCGACTACGTGCTCAAGCAGCTGCGCGCCCGCGAGGCCGAGGACTTCCAGGACACCTGCGCCCGCGCCGCAGACGCCGCCGGCCTGGCAATCGTGCACGGCGTGATCTATGCCCGCGACCACGTCAACGGCGCCGCCTCCGCCAACGGCAAGCACTAAAACCTACCATTTAGGGACATGTTTATTTTGGCAGGTTTTACCTGCGGAAACGCCCCAGTTGCGGCATCGCGATAAACCGCGTGCCGTCATACACGCAACGCCCCAAAGGGGGCCGGCCTCATCACAACCCGAGGCCGGCCCCCTTTGCCGTTTTACCCGATAAAACTGACCAAAATATACCTGCCCCTGTTTGGTAGGCCGAAGTGGATAAACCCTGCTCCCAACCGCCGAAGACACACGTAAGTGACATGTCCATGAGGGTATAATTTGCACCGTATGTCTGCACAACGCCTGTGCACGTACGGTTTTATTCGGGCTACCGTCCATTTCCGTGGAGGCACGGTTCGGCGGCCCTTACAAGAGAGGGGTTCTATGTATAAGATCCTGGAGAAGACGCAGTTCTCGGAGAAGGTGTTCAAGTTCCGCATCGAGGCGCCCGCAATCGCCAAGCATGCGCACGCTGGACAGTTCCTCATGGTTCGCGCCAATGAGACGGGCGAGCGTGTCCCGTTTACCCTGGCCGGCTGGAACGGTGACGAGGGCTGGGTCGAGTTCATCTTCATGGTGATCGGCAAGACCACCGAGATGCTTTCCACCTACGAGGCCGGCGAGTCGCTGCGCGACGTCGTGGGCCCGCTGGGCGTTCCCACCGAGATGGCCGAGGGCCCCTGCGCCGTCATTGGCGGCGGCGTCGGCCTGGCAATTGCCTTCCCGGTCGCTAAGCACCTGGTCGAGACCGGTCACGAGGTGCACGCCATTATGGGCGCCCGCACCAAGGACCTCCTGCTCATGGAGGACCAGTTCCGCGAGCTCCTCGACGAAGATCACATCCACATCACCACTGACGACGGCTCCTACGGCGAGCAGGGCGTTGTCACCGCTCCGCTGGAGCGCCTGCTGCAGGACAAGGCCGTGAGCCAGGTCTTCTGCGTCGGCCCCGTTCCGATGATGAAGTTCTCGACCCTCACCGCCCAGAAGTACGACACCCCCATCACCGCGTCGCTCAACCCCATCATGGTTGACGGCACCGGCATGTGCGGCTGCTGCCGCGTCGAGGTAGGCGGCGTGACCAAGTTCGCTTGCGTCGACGGCCCCGACTTCGATGCCACCCTGGTCGACTGGGATGACCTTCGTGCCCGCCAGGCCGCTTACCGTTCCGAAGAGGGCGAGTCCCTCAAGGCCTATGAGGAAAAGAGCTGCGCATGCCACTAGTTAACGGTCGTTTCGTTGCCGATATGAAGTCGCCCCGCACCCCCGATAACGAGGAGCCGGCTGCCGAGCGCGCCTGCGACTTCCGCCCCGTCGACAAGGGCTTCACCGAGGAAATGGCGCTGGCCGAGGCCGAGCGCTGCCTCAACTGCAAGAAGCCGTTCTGTGTTGAGGGCTGCCCCGTCAACATCAACATCCCCCGCTTTATCGAGCAGATCCGCGAGAAGGACTTCGGCGGCGCTCTCGATACCATCCGCGAGGACTCCATGCTTCCCGCTATCTGCGGCCGCGTCTGCCCGCAGGAGAACCAGTGCGAGGGCAAGTGCATCCGCGGCAAGAAGTCCGAGCCCGTGGCCATCGGCCAGCTCGAGCGCTTCCTGGGTGACCGCCCCGAGCTCGCCTCCACGCCCAAGATGGCTCCCAAGAACGGCAAGAAGGTCGCCGTCGTCGGCTCCGGCCCGTCCGGCATCACCTGCGCCGGCGAGCTCGCCCGTAACGGTTTTGACGTCACCGTCTTTGAGGCCTTCTTCACCGGCGGCGGCGTGCTAGTCTACGGCATCCCCGAGTTCCGTCTGCCCAAGGCAGTCGTCAAGCGCGAGATTGACGGCCTGGAGGACATGGGCGTCAAGTTTGAGTACAACTCCGTCGTGGGCAACATGGCCACGGCCGAGGAGCTGTTCGAGCAGGGCTTCGACGCCATCTACGTGGCGACCGGCGCTGGCCTGCCCAAGTTCCTCAACGTCCCCGGCGAGAACCTGCCCAACGTCTTCTTCGCCAACGAGTACCTCACCCGCGTGAACCTGATGAAGGCCAACAAGTTCCCCGAGTACGACACCCCCACCAAGCACGGCAAGAACGTCGTCGTCTTTGGCGGCGGCAACGTGGCTATGGACGCCGTCCGTACTGCCAAGCGCCTGGGCGCCGAGCATGCCATCATCGCCTACCGTCGTACCGAGGACGAGATGCCCTGCCGTCGCGCCGAGCTGCACCATGCTAAGGCCGAAGGCGTCGAGGTTCTGCCGCTCGTCTCCCCGCTCGAGTTTGTCGCTGGCGAGGACGGCTCCGTGTGCGCCGTCAAGGTCCAGAAGATGGAGCTCGGCGAGCCCGACGAGTCCGGTCGTCGTCGCCCGGTGCCCATCGAGGGCGCCATCGAGGAGATTCCCTGCGACGTCGCGATCTCGGCTATCGGCACCAACGCCAACCCCTTCGCAAAGAAGATCGGCGGCAAGATGGAGCTCAACAAGTGGGGCTACATCGTCGCTGACGAGGAGACCGGCCAGACCACCGATCCCCGCATCTGGGCCGGCGGCGACATCGTCACCGGTGCCGCTACGGTCATTCTGGCGATGGGCGCCGGCAAGAAGGCCGCCGCTTCCATCACCAAGAGCCTGCTGGGCGAGTAATCACCCACAGCGCTAGCCATCAAACGGCAAAGTCCCCGTCGAGCACACGCCCGGCGGGGACTTTTTCTATGCCGGCCGCCCAAACCACCACAAAGGGGACAGGCACCTTTGTGGTGGTTTGGGGCCTGGTCGGTCGTTTTGTCTCAATCTGTAACACCTGGAGCCCGTTGAGCCTTGTAGTTGTTACAGATCGAGATCTTGCGCCAGCCGCCTCCGCTTTGTCTCAATCTGTAACAGTTAGAGACCAAATTCCCCGCTACGTGTTACAGATCGAGACATTAGATTGGCGGCCGAGCAGTTCATCTCAATCTGTAACATCTAGAGCCGTTTTGGGCAGTTTGGTGTTACAGATTGAGATTTTGCTGAGGCCGAGAACGAGAGCCGTCACCCAGCTCTAACGTTTGCGGCGCTTTGTCGCGGCGAGGCCGGCGGCGGCGACGGTTGCGCCGGCGATGCCTAGGGCGGCGACCGTCATCGCGGTGGTATCCCCCGTGGTAGCCAGGACAGCATCGCTCTTCTTGGCCTGCGTGGTTTTCTCAACCGTCTTGGTCGTGGCGGTTGTCGTGGCCGACTTGGCCGCGGGTTTGGTCTCGGGCTTCACTTCGGGCTTGGTCTCGGGCTTAACCTCAGGCTGCGGTGTCGGCTTGGGATCCGGCGTAGGCTGCGGATCGGGAGTCGGCGTGGCTTCAAGCGTAAAGGTCAGATCGGTGTTGAGCCACAGGGTGTAGATCCAGCCGCTGTCCTCATCGGATACGCTATCCGCGACCTGGTAGCCGCACTCCTGGCCGTTGATCACCAGCTTGGTGTCGGGCGTAAAGTAGAAGCCGCGCGCGGACTTGAGGTAGATGCCGTAGCGATAGGTCACGCCAGGCTTAAAGACGTCGATGTGATTCGTGATGTTCTGATCCCAGAACTTCTGAGAGTTCACTTCGCTGCCATCGCTGCCCGTCCAGAACTCACACTGAGGAAGGGAGTTGGAGCCCGTCGAACATTCGCCGTAAAGACCGGCTTATCGCCTGCCTTGAAGGTGGTCGTGGCGCCGTTGATCTCGATAACGTCGATGGCCCGCCATTCGTCGATCGGCTGCTCGCACAGCATATTGTCAGCGTTTGGCGCGAAGACGCCGTTGACGGTCTTGAAGTGGTGCACCCAATGACCGTTGACGTTCATATTGCAGTCATCGGCCACGGTATTGTCGCCCTTGAGCCTCAGCTCAACGGAGTACATGTAGAACTTGCCCTCTTCGAAGTGCTCGATCCTCCTCGCGCCCGTCGGATACTTGGCAGGGTCGGAATACCAGAAGACAACGGGTACCGACTCCCCGGATTCCATATCGAGCTCCATTTCCTCCCAGCACTCATAGGCGATCTCGTATTTGTCGGCGTCGGCGGTAGGAATCGTCGCGGTCGCACGCGGCGCCTCGCCGGGCGCGTAGTCGGTCTTCACGTCGTTGACGTCCAGGTTATGGATGGCTTCGTTTTCCGATGCAACAAGCGTAATTTCGCTATTGATGACGTAGCGGAGGTAATAATCGTACCTGGTTTCGTTGAGGATAGTCGAGCTGCCTTCATAGTCAGTTCCGGTATACTCCAGTGCCGTACCAATATAGAGAGCCTCATTGCGCGTGAGTCGATACGAGCCGCCTGCCGCGCCACCCGTAAAGGTCAGCGTCAGCCTCATGTGATCGCCAACAGGCTCAAAGCGGGCCGTCACATCGGACATAGATGCGTCCTGGACTTCAGTCAGGGTGCCCGAAGCAGCATCGGCCCGGTAGTACTTGGTTTCGACAAGTTCGCAGAGCGGCTCATCCGGCATGCCGCCCTCAACATCGGGAAAATCATAGGTATACGACTGGCCCTTTTCGAGTGTGACATTGCTCGGAAGCACGCAGTCCGTGTAGTGGGGAACCACGGTCGTATTGACCCTAACGTCGCTGCCGCCAACAACATCGGTCACACCGAAGGACATGATGGCGCTGTTTGCCGACGAGCCGTCGGTGTCGCCAAAAGAGCCATCTTGGTTGGCAGCAACCGTATCGTTCGCCATTGCCGCCGGTGCGCCCTGTTGATCTTGCTGAGGTTCTGCTGTGGATTGCGCCACCGGAGCCGCGTCAGCCATCGGCGCAGCCGGAGCCACCGGTACCGGCGCCGGAGCCGCCGCATCCTTCGCAACCGTCGGCGTCGCCGGAGCCGCGGCCAGCTCGTCCATCGCAGCGGTGAGATCGGCGCATTCGGTCGCCAGCGCCACGCTCGGCAGCAGCAACTGACCGACCATAAGCGCACACGCGCCGGCACAAGCTATTTTGGCACCCACACAACGCCAGGTACCGTGAACCAGCGAGCAGGTGGACTCACGTTGAGCTTGCTTGTCAAAGTGACTTTCGTTCATAACGGCCTCCTTGGTCATAGGGACATACCACCACAAAGGCGCCTGTCCCCTTTGTGGCAGTCCTGTACCACCAAGGTGCGACCAGCGATTCCATATGCCTAGGTTCGTAGATACGAACCCCTATTGCTACCTGCGGTTTAATCCAATATGACTTCGCCATCGCCACACGCGTCCCAGGGACGCTACAATCGAGGACACGATCATTCGTCCACCCAAAGGACCGTCCTTGAACCTGAGCAGGCCTAAAATCAACGCGCTTCTGGCACTCGCGCTCTTCACTTTCGCCTTCCTTGGCGCCGAGTTTCGCTTCGACGTCAACGTCGGCCTTCTCGCCGGTGCCGAACGCGTTGTAATCGCACAGGGTTTTATTCTAGGTGCGAGCGTGCTCGGCTTTATCGGATACGCGCCGCTGCTCGGGCTCGCACAGCGCAAAGGCCACTCACTGGCAGCCGTCAACGCCGCCGCCGTCCCTATCTTCATCGTGGGCCTGACCCAAATTCAGTTCCCTACGGCCCCGCTTGCCCTCGAGATTCTGGGCTGCGTGGCATTCCTTGGACTCGGCCTGCTGGGTGCCGCTGCTCACCACGCCTTTTCGTTGACATTCCAGGATGACCCCAAACTCGCCACTGGCGCAGGAGCAGCCTATGCCGCGGGCATCCTGATGCAGTTCGCCGTCAACCTGCTCAATTGCGGCGGCATCGCAGAGCTCATCGTCCTTGGCGCAGCGACTATCGCCATCTCCGCCCTCAGAGCCACTACCCAAGCGGCAAACGAGGGCCCCAGCCCCACCATCAATCCCTTTGCCGAGCCCTCGCACGCCCTCGCCAAGCAGGCGTGCTGGAGTATCGCGCTCGTCATGATTCTCGCCTGCCTGTTCTCGACGCTCGATAACGTCGTCACGTTCTCCAACGCCCACGGCACCATCGCCGTACAGACCTGGCCGCGCCTCTTTTTGGCGGCGAGCGGTCTCGTCGCCGGTATCGTCTTTGATCTTGCCGAGCGTCGCTACATGGGTCTCATCATGCTCGGCGTCACGGTACTTTCCACCATCTCGATCTTGGCCGTGGAAGCCGGCGCCGATCCCAACCTGGGCCTTGTCGTCTTTTACCTGAGCTCGGGCTTTTTTGTCACGTTCTTTACTGCCACCTTTACACAGCTGGCACCGCGCATGCATACGCCCGCACTGTGGGCTGGCATGGGCCGCGCAGCCAACAACGTGTGCGCGTTCACTACGTCGGGCATCTCGCTGGCACTTGTGACCTCGGGCAATGTCGCCATCATCATGATCGGCGCGCTCATGCTGCTTGTGGCGGCAAGTGTGGCGTTTGTAGCCGCGGGCCTGTTCCGCCTGTCCCAAACCGAGCAGGAGCGCGAGCGCGAGCAGCTGGCAGAAGAAGCACTCGCCGCCCCCACCATCGAGGAGCAACGCCAGGCCTTCATCGCCAACCACGCTCTCACCCCGCGCGAAGTCGACGTGCTCATAGCCGTGACCCAGGATGAACGCCCGCTCAAGCAGGTCGCCGAGGAGCTCGGTATCTCGATGCGCATGGTGCAGCGCCACCTGAGCTCTATCTACCAAAAGACCGACACGCAGACGCGCGCCGGTCTCACCAAGGCCTTCCCCTCCGCCTAAAACAAAAACCACCACAAAGGTGCCTGTCCCCTTGTGGTGGTTTTGGTCGGTTAGTCTTCGAGCTGCGCCACTTTGTAGCGGTAGGCAGCGGCGATGACGTCCTTGCAGCCTTCGCGGCCCAGCTTGGCGCGGTTGACGACGATGTCTTTACCGCTCGTCATCTTCCACTTTCCGGCACTGTAGCGCTTATAGAACGCCTCGCGCGCCTTCTGTTGCTGCTTGACAAGCTTGGCGCCCTTCTTTTTGTTGAGGCCACGCTTCTTGCGCACGATCTCGACGCGGTCCTCAAAGGGCGCAGTCACCAACACGGCAATGTGGTTGGGGTTGTTACGCAGCAGGTAATCGGACAGACGGCCTTCGATAATGCAGCTCTCGGTCTCGCCCAGATCCAAAATCACCTGGCTCATCTTTTGGAACAACTTGTCCGAGTACGAACGCGCATCGTAGCGGTCTGGCAGAAACGCCATGTTCTCCACGGCCAGACGCTCATCATAGGCAGCCATCTTGTCGAGCGACTCGCCCGCGCGCAGCGACGCACGTACCAGCAGCTCGTTATCGTACAGCGGAATCCCCAACTCGTCGGCAAGCATGCGGCCAATCTCGTGGCCCTCGGCGCCAAAGTCGCGCGCGATGGTAATGACCACAGGACTCTCCTTATTCTCCAGATCGCTCATCGCGATTCCTTTCTCTATGTGACAAAGGGACTGTCCCTTTGCCACATTCTACGCTGCCACCATTCGCCTCTGATACGCCCTCACCAGCAACGAGATGCCAAAGTTCAGCGCAAAGTACATCGCAAACACCAGGCCGTAGAGCATAAGCACCTGCGACAGGTCGATTGCATGTGCCATCACGACGTTTGCCGTGTACATGAGCTCGGCCACGTTAATGCCCGAAAGATACGAGCTGTCCTTGATGACAGTTGTGCACTGGCTAAACAGGGCCGGAATGATCGTCTTGAACGTCTGCGGCAGGATGATGTAGCGCATGGTGGCAAAGAAGCCAAAGCCCTGGCTCTGCGCCGCCTCAAACTGACCACGCGGAATCGAGTTGAGGCCGCCGCGCACAATCTCGGCCATAACGGCGCTGGTGAACAGCGTAAAGGCGATGGTCGAAATCACAATGTCCAGACCCTGCACCGTAAAGTAGATAAACAGGATCCACAGCAGGTTCGGCGTGCAGCGGAACAGCTCAATATAGGCACTCACCAAAATACGGAACGGGCGGGGCGCATAGCTCTTGACGAGCGCCAGCACCGTGCCAAAGATGAGCGAGAAAAAGATCGACAGCGCCGAGATCTCGATGGTCTTGACAAAGCCGCCCCAGATGTAGAGCAGGTTGGTCGCGTTGAAGATTTCCATGCGCTAGGCCTCCTCTACGTTGTCGAGCCCCAGCTCGGCCAGACGCACGCCGCGCGGGCGCTCCTTGGAGCGGCGCTCGAGCCACTGCACCAGCATGGCGAGCGGAAAGCAGATAATGAAGTACATAAGGCAGCAGACGATGTATCCCTGCAGGTAACCGTACAGACTCACAAAGTTGTCGGAACGGTACATAAGGTCGCCGCCGGCCACAAGCGCCAGCACCGACGTGTTCTTGACCAGGTTGAGCGCCTGGTTACACAGCGGCGGCAAAATGATCTTGAACGTCTGGGGCAGCACGATGTACCAGTACGCCTGCGCACGGGTAAAGCCCTGGCTCTGCGCCGCCTCCATCTGACCGCGCGGAACGGCCTCGATACCGGTGCGGATGACCTCCGAGATGTAGGCCGCGTGATACAGGCCCACGCCCAAGAAGCCCAGCACGAACGGCGCGATGCGCACCGGCTGGTCGGCACCGGTTATGGCCTGCAAAAACTGCGGGCCCGCCATGTACATAAAGAGCACCTGCACGGGCAGCGGGGTGTTCTGGTAAAACTCCACGTACACGCGGCTGATAGCGCGCAGCACGCGCGAACGGGTGGTCGAGAACACGCCCAGTAGCGTGCCCAGCACCAGCGACAGCAGCAGACCGGCGATGACCACCTGCAGCGTCACACCAAAGCCCTCCCAGAAGGGCCCCATGTTTTGGAATGTCGTCGACCAGCGGTCGGCGTCAAACAATCCTTCGAGCATTTGATTCCTTCCTTGGACGAACGCTTACACAAGACCCCAGGTCTTGACCTCTTGATCGAGCCAGCCGTCGGCCAAGCGATCGCAAATCACCTGATCGACCACCGCCGAAAGGTCACAACCCTTCTTGGTCGCCACGCCGTAGCCCTGCTCGCCAAACTTGACCTCGGGCTGCAGCAGCTCGACGGTCTCGTTCATGTAGCCGGCCAGCGTGGAGCGGTCCATGGCAAAGACGTCGATATTGCCGGCGTCGAGCGAACTCTTGATGATGGGATAGCCGCTAAAGGCCCTAAACTCAGGCTCGCAGTGGAAGCCGTTGTCCTTGATCATCTGCTCGATCAAGCTCTGCGTGGTAGCGCCCTGGCTCACGCCGATAACCTTGCCGTCCAGATCCTCAATTGAGGTAAAGCCCGAGCGTTTCTTGACCATGAGTCCCACGTAGTCGGTGCGGTACGGCGTCGAGAAATCCCAGCTCTTCTTGCGCTCGTCGGTGATGGTGTAGGTCGCCGCGACCACGTCGAGCTGGCCGTTATCGATGAGCGGGCCACGCGTCTTGGGCGTTACGTCGGTAAACTCGACAAGCTCCTGGGCGCGAGCCTCCTTGTAGCTCACGCCAAAGACGGCAGCGGCAATCTGGTAGCACAGGTCGACCTCCATGCCCTCAAAGCGGCCCTTGGCGGTGTCGTAATAGCCATAGCCGGGAACGTCCTTCTTGACGCCGGCGTTCAGGTGTCCACGTGACTTGATGGCCGCGAGCTTGGAGCCCTTATCGGAGCCCTCGCCACTGGTGGAGTTGCCGCAGCCGGTGAGCGCGGTGCCCGTCAGCGCGAGCATGCCGGCGCCCGCCAGCTGCAAAAAGTGACGGCGCGAAACAGCCGCCCTCGTCATATCCGTCATGTCCATCACCCGCGCCTAGTGCAGAATCTTGGACAGGAACTCACGGCAGCGCGGGTTCTCGGGATTATCAAAGAAGTGCTCGGGCGTGCCCTCCTCCAGGATGCGGCCGTCCTCCATAAAGATGACGCGGTCGGCCACCTGGCGCGCAAAGCCCATCTCGTGCGTCACGCAGATCATGGTGATGTCTTCCTGCGCGAGCTCGATCATAACGTCCAGGACCTCCTGGACCATCTCGGGGTCGAGTGCCGAGGTCGGCTCGTCAAACAGGATGATGGGCTGCTTGGTGCACAGGGCACGGGCGATGGCGATGCGCTGCTGCTGACCGCCCGAGAGGTTTTGCGGGTACTCGCCGGCCTTATGCGCCATGCCGACGCGCTTGAGTGCGGCGATGGCGATCTGGGTCGCTTCTTCCTTGCTCTTCTTTTGTAACTTGATGGGTGCGAGCGTCAGGTTGCCGAGCACCGTCATGTTGGGATACAGGTTGAACTGCTGAAACACCATGGAGCTGTACTTGCGAGCCATTTCCAGGTGATTCTTTTTGGTGAGCGGCGTACCGTCGATAATGACTTCGCCCGATGTGGGCTCCTCAAGATAATCGACGCAGCGGATGAGCGTCGACTTACCCGAACCGGAGGGCCCGATCATAACGAGCTTCTCGCCGCGCCTGACGGTGAGGTTGATATCTTTGAGCACATGCAGGTCGCCAAAGTACTTGTTGAGATGCTTGATCTCGATCATGTCTGCCATGAATGTCCCTTTCCTGCGTTTACATGAATTGCACTATTGTACGGAAAGAACCGCGTTTCCGCAGCCCACACTGCATCACCGTAAAGAACCCGCAACCTTTCACCCACTCATTGGGGACACACCCACTCATTGGGGACAGACTTAAATGAGTGCCTGCTCATTGGGTACTCATTTAAGTCTGTCCCCAATGAGCGCTTTGGACATTGCTGCAGCCGCCCTTGTTGAGCATAAGTCAGCGAAAACCCGCACACGCGAGCAAGGTGACGTGAAATGAAAGGGCGCTGACCTTCTGGTCGCGCCCTTGAA
>UQWK01000014.1 GCA_900544725.1 uncultured Collinsella sp. | reverse complement strand
GTCCTGCGCAAGACGAAGGCCACATTAAGTGGCCTTCTTTGCGTGCGGAACTCATATCGAGCAAAGGTCCGGGGACTCGCTACGGGGCAGCCAAGTTGACGTAGCTGAGATACAGCGCGCGGTTTGCTCGCTCCTCGAAGTTCTTAGCAGAAATGAGTTGAGCTGCGGCGACGATTTGCTTGCAATGACGGTTGAGCTACAACTCAGTTTTTATCAGACTTCGAACCCTATACTCGATGTTCGCTTCGTTCATTGAGTTACCCTTTGCATGAGGCCGGGACATATCGTCCCGCCCGCAGTTTCGCAGGCCGCAGGCCGAGAATGTTTGAGGACGGGATGATATGTCCCGGCCTCCCGGGAGAGTTACTTATGAATTACGCGAACATTAAGTATTTCGACATTGCTGATGGGGAAGGCGTTCGTACTTCTCTGTTTGTGAGCGGATGCCGCCGTGGGTGCAAGAATTGCTTTAACTCTGTCGCGTGGGACTTTGCTGCGGGTGAGCCCTTTGATCGTGCCGTCGAGGACAAGGTTATCGAGAGTCTCGATCATCCCTTTATTGACGGTCTGACGATTTTGGGCGGCGAGCCTATGGAGCCCGAGAATCAGGCGGGGCTCGTTGACTTTGTCGAGCGTGTTCGCGCGGCCTATCCCGTGGGGTCGGGAAAGACTATTTGGTGCTTTACCGGTGATGTGCTCGAAGAGCTTATGCCGGGTGGTCGTCACCATACCGAGGTGACGGACCGTATCCTTGCCTGCCTCGATATGTTGGTGGATGGCCCGTTTGTTCAGGACCTGTACGATATTTCGCTTCGTTTTAGGGGTTCGAGCAATCAGCGTGTGATCGATATGAACGCCACGCGCGCCCGTGCCGAGCGCGAGAACGTTGCGCTTTGCGATGCTGTTGAGCTCTGGCGTGATGAGCCGGTCTATTCGACCCATACTATGTAGCTTGTGGTTGATGCCGGAGGGCGTGGTACCATAGCGCGAACGTGAAATCGGAAAAGTGAGGCCCAGATGGTCGATCAGGAAAAAGTCGAGGCCGCCATCAAGCTATTGCTTGAGGGCATAGGCGAGGACCCAACTCGTGAGGGCCTGCTGGAGACCCCGGCGCGCGTTGCCCGTATGTATGGTGAGATCGCCGGCGGTATGGACCAGAGTGCCGAGGAGCACCTGTCCAAAACCTTTGCCGTTGCTTCGAACGATTTGGTTATCGAGCGCGACATCACGTTCTACTCGCTGTGCGAACACCATTTGCTGCCGTTTTATGGCAAGGCCGCGATTGGCTATATCCCCAATGGTCGCGTGGCTGGGCTTTCCAAGCTCGCCCGCACGGTTGAGGTCTATGCCCGCCGTCTGCAGCTGCAAGAGCAGCTGTGTGCACAGGTTGCCGACGCCCTCATGGACTATCTTGCTCCCCAGGGGGCGATCGTACTCATGGAGGCCGAGCATATGTGCATGACGATGCGCGGCGTGCAAAAGCCCGGCACCAAGACCGTGACGCTTGCCCGTCGCGGTGTCTTTGAGACCGACCCGGCACTCGAGGAGCGGTTCTTTAGGATGCTGGGCCGCTAACATGAGAGTCGTCAACGACTTTGTATCGAATACCGATGAGGGAACGCCGCGTCGCGGTTTTATGGCTTCGGGCCTGGCTCCCTTTGGCGCCATGCCTCGCATTGACTATATCGTCGACAACGGGCTGTTCCGGCGCCATCTGGGCAACATTGCGCAGCTGGAATCGGGGCGCATCTTTTGCCGCCACGGTATTGACCATCTGCTCGATGTCGCTCGCATTATGTGGATCAAGAATCTCGAGGAGCAGCTCGAATTTGACCGCGAGGTCATTTACGCCACGGCACTTCTTCACGATATCGGCAAAGATGAACAGTACGAATCGGGTATATCCCATGATGTTGCAAGCGAGCGCGTCGCTGATGCAATACTCGCCGGCATGCCCGATGACGTGGCGTTTGAGTCGGCCGATGCCGCAGCTATTAAGACGGCCATTCTGGGCCATCGAAAGCTGCGCGTGAACAGCCAACCGCTTGAGCGTCTGCTCTATGCAGCCGACAAAGCGTCGCGCGCCTGCTTTGCATGCCCCGCGCGCAATGCTTGCAACTGGAGCGATGATAAAAAGAACCTGTCGATTCGCGTGTAGTTAATTTGCGCGGTCGGGGTTCTAAACGAAGGAGACGATCGCGATGAGTAACAAGAAACTGCCCGAGAATGCAACCAAGACTGAAGGCGCCGAGCTCGCTCGCCGTGGAAGGGGCGAAATATCCACCGCAACGGCGGTGCCTCACGTGAGCTATGACGATCTGCGCCATGCCGATCGTATTGTCATTGACGGCCTTGAGGTTTTTGCCAACCATGGCGTGTATCCCGAGGAAAACGCGCTGGGTCAGAAGTTCATCGTGTCCTTGGTGCTCTATGCCGACCTGCGTGCAGCGGGGGAGCACGATAACCTGGACGCCTCGATTGACTATGGCTCGGTGTGCCACGATGTTGATGGCTATCTGCGCGAGCATACGTTTAAACTCATCGAGGCGGCAGCCGAGGGTGTGGCCCAGATGCTGCTGCGCCGTTATCCCTCGCTGCTTGGTGTGCGCATAAAGCTCGATAAGCCGTGGGCTCCTGTTGGCCTGCCCCTGGCAAGCTGCGGTGTCGAGATCGAGCGCGTGCGGTAACCGGTTCTAACACGTCTCTATGGGTGGCTGCTTGAGCCGCTGCGATAGAGCCCTATTGTTGGAGCAGTACGTGTCGAGCAGGGCGTGAAACCGCTGGTTGTGGCTTGGCTCGAGCAAGTGGACGAGCTCGTGGGCGACAACCATGTCGAGGCATTCGACGGGGTAGGCGGCGAGCTCGCGCGCGATGCGAATGGCGCCGGTTTTGGGTGTGCAGGAGCCCCAACGCGTTTTCATGCTGCGCACGGAGACGCGGGCCACGGTGACGCCCATTGCGATTTCGTACGCGTGCACGATGTCGCGTAGCGCTGCGGTGACCTCGGACGCGTAGAGCTGGTCGATGTGGGCTTGGAGCTCGTCGGACGTTAGGCCGTCGAGGATTGCGCGCCGCTTGGCCTGTGGGCTTTCGTCCGATTCGTCGGTACCCATAAAACTTGCGAAGGTGGCCTGCTTGGGTCGCGGTGCGGGCGATGCAAAGTTGTGATCGAGTGCGTCCTGTACCGTGATGGGCTTGCCCCAAAGTGCAATGATGGACGATGGGCTGAGCGGCTCTCGCGCTGTCGCCTGACGTTGCTCACGTTGGGCAAGTCGGCTGATAATCCAGGCGCTGTTGCGCTTCACAAACGCTTCGATGCGCTCGCGGCTGGCGCCGAGCGGTGCGCTGGCGTGGACCTCGCCGCTCGATGTGACGCGTAGGTTAAAGTTCTTGACGCGCTTTTTGGTAACGACGACGGGGATGAGCGTTCCATCCGGTCGGGGTACGGAAATCGTAAATTGCTGCGTCAAATGTGATCCTTCAGATTGGGGACGGGCCGGCATGTCGACCGCTCGGCATGCCGGGCCGCTCAAGGGATGCGAAATTAATTGCGCTCTTAATAGCGCTCGAAGAAGGCGAGCGCGTTGTCGCTGCAGAGCTTCTGCATCACGGTCTTGCCAAAGTGCTTGGAGAGCATGTTCTGGAATTCGGGCATCTTGCTGGCATCAGAGAGGAAGTCGGGTACCTTGGCGCCGTCCCAGTCGCCGCCGAGTGCGATGACATCTTCGCCGCCCAGGTCGAGCCAGTGCTCGATATGTGCCGCCAGCTGGTCGAAGGTGACGTCTGCGGCGGTTTCGTCGGTTGCGTCGTTGGAAAGGAACTCGCTGCAGTAGTTGAGGCCGACGATGCCACCCATGTCGCGAATGGTGCGGAACTGGTCGTCGGTAAGGTTGCGTTTGACGCCGCAAACCGCACGGGAGTTGGAGTGGCTGGCGACGAAGGGACGCGTGGCGTGGGCGACAACCTCGTCAAAGCACTCATCGTTGAGGTGGGAGACATCAAGTACCATGCCGGCGTGCTCCATCTGCGTAAGTGCCTCGATGCCGGCGGCGGTGAGACCGGCGTGGGTGTCGTGGCCGCTCGCGAGCGGTCCCTGCGCGTTCCAGCTGAGTGATGACATGAGTACGCCCAGGCTCTTGAGCACCTCGATCAGCGCGGGGTCCTCGGCAAAGAACGTGGCGTTTTCGATGGTGTGGATGCAGGCGACCTTGCCGTCTTTGAGCGCGGGGCGAATGTCTGCGGCGTTGCGTACGTTGACCATGCGGTCGTGGTTGAGCATTGCTTGGCCGCTCATGTGTGCCATGATCTGCGCCTGGAAGCGCGCGGCGTGGGCGGTGGGAATCTCGTCGGGGACAAATGTGGCGAAGCACTGTGCCCACGGCGTGTTGCCGATCTTTGCGAGCGAGATGGCGCAGGCGTTGCCCTCGATGAGGTCGAAATCTTGCGGATGCGTTTCGTCGCCGGGGAAATAACCGTCGGTGCCGGCGGTAAAGCGCAGGTCGAGATCGAGCGTGGCCCAGCCGATGCGGTCGGCGGTGTCGCAGTGTAGGTCAAATACGGGATATGCCATGGTTCCTCCGGTTGCAGCGTTTCTTTGCAAACTGTCTTTGAATTGTATGACTAGGGTATAGTTAGCGCCATATGTTCACGGCGGCCCGCGTTGTGCGCCGCCCTTATCACGGAGGTTACCATGTCCAACCAGGGCAAGAAGGTCAAGACTCATTATCGCGGCACGCTCGACGATGGTACGCAGTTCGATAGCTCCTACGATCGCGGCGAGCCGCTGGAGTTCACCTGCGGCGCCGGCCAGATGATCAAGGGCTTCGACGCCGCTGTTGTCGACATGCAGGTGGGCGAGAAGAAGACCGTGCACATTCCTGCTGCCGATGCCTACGGCGAGCACAACCCCGAGATGGTTATTACCTTCCCGGCCGAACAGGTTCCCAATATCGAGCAGATCGAGAAGGGCATGAAGCTCTTCCTGTCCACGCCGAGCGGCATGCCCGTCCCCGCCGTGGTCATCGACGTGACGCCCGAGGCCGTGACGCTCGACGCCAACCACGAGTTGGCCGGCAAGGACCTCAACTTTGATATCGAGCTCGTCGAGGTCGAGGGCTAGAGTATGCCTGAACGCTTGGTTTCGACGACATGCTTGGGAAATCTCAACGATCCGTCCTATGAACTCCTGCTTCGCCGGGAGCTGGGCGGTGTCTTTGAGGTTGACGAGCTGCTGCTCGATTGGGACCAGGCTGATGTATGCGCGTTTGTGGGTGTGACGGAGCTGGGGCGCACAGTCGATGTTCGGCTGGATGCTGCCGACGACGGTCGTCTTGCCGATGGTGACGTGCTCGCCATCGACCGTTCGGGCATGGCGCCCGTGGCGGTTGTCGTGCGCCTGCGCAGCGCCGAGGTTTATTTGGTCGAAGTTGACCGCATGGACCCGATTGCGCTCGCGCATGCGTGCTGGGAGATCGGCAACATGCATGCGCCGATTTTCCGAGGCGACTCGGACGAGCATACCGTGCGCATGTATACGCCGGTGCAGCCTGTTTTGGGCCGCATGCTCCGGGGTGTCGAGGGTGTTCGGCTCTCGGTGGTTACCCGTGAACTCGATGCGGCTCGGCGCTTTGCATCGAGTGCGGCGGAGGTCGTCGTGAGCATGGCTCCCGACTTTACCATCGTAAAAAAGACGCGCGGCTAAGCGCGCGTATGTGTAAGACGGGCTTTGAGGGGCGACCAGTCAAGGTCCGTCTTGCTGTTGATAGGAGGCTTTGGGGAAAGCATATGGGTCTTGAGGGAATCAAGCTGATTGCATGCGATTTGGATGGCACGCTGTTGCATCCGGGGGAGCGCGAGCCGCGTTCCGAGGCCTTTGAGCTTATCGATGAGCTGCATCGTCGCGGTATCGTGTTTATGCCGGCGAGTGGCCGTCAATATGCGAGCTTGCGCTACCTGTTTGCCCCGGTGGCCGATGAGCTCGCCTATGTATGCGAAAACGGAGCCCTGGTGATGAGCGAGGGGCGTGCCGTTGTCAAGCGTTCCATGGAACGTAGCCTTGCTATGGATATCGCGAACGCCGTGGTTGCGTATCCCCATGCCGACGTGACCCTTTCGTGTGAGGGGCGCCTCTACACCATGAGCGGCAATGACGCGTTTGTTGACCACCTGCGCTATGAGGTCCACTGCGACGCGGCGGTGGTCGACCGTCCCGAGGACATCGACGAGGACGTCATTAAGATTGCCTTCCAGACGCCCGAGGCAGAGCAGCCGGCGGCGCTGGAGTATTTCGAGCGCCACTTTAGCGACTGTGTCGACGTGATGACGTCGGGAACCGAGTGGACGGACTTTATCGGCTTTGATTCGGGTAAGGGTTCCGCGCTTGCCGATTACGGTCGTGCCCTGGGAATTTCGCCCGATGAGATGATGGCGTTTGGCGATAACGAAAACGACCGCGACATGCTCAACGTAGTGGGCCATCCCTATCTAATGGAGAGCTGCAATCCCTCTATGCGTGGCATCAACGACCGCGTCCGTTACGTACGCACGGTCGAAGAGGAGCTGCGTCGCCTGCTCGCCGAGTAGATATTTGGGACATGCCTAGAAATGTACTGTTTGCTGTAGCGGATGGGCAAGTAGATTTGCAGGCATGTCCCAAAGGCTACTGGCAGTCGGGGCAGAGTCCCTCAAAGATGGTGTAGTGCGAGCTGACGCTCCATCCGATTTGCTCGGACGCCTTGGCGTCGAGCTGGGCATCGAAGGGGAGCGGTACGTCGATGACGCGGCTGCACGAGGTGCAGATGATATGCGCATGCGGCTCGATCGTGCGATCGAAGCGGCTGCCGCCTGGTGTCTTGATGGAGAGGATCTCTCCGGCACCGTCCAGGAGGTTGAGATTGCGGTAGACCGTGCCGCGGCTGATTTTGTCATCCTGTGCGCGCACGACGTTGTAGATTTCGTCGGCGGTGGGATGGTTGTAGCTTTGGCGCACGGCGTCAAGAACCAGCTTTCGCTGCCTGGTATTCCTTCTTTGCACCGCCATGCGCCTCGCCTCTTTTCTATCAACGGCCGTAGGTAAATGATACCGTATTTAGCACACAATACTAATAACGAGGAATGAAACTGTCTTCATTGGCAAGTGGGGCTTGGGCCTGGGCTTCTACGAGGTGAAAACGCGTTCCCATGCGCTCGTAGGAGGCATGAAGCGCCTCGAGATGAGATAGGATGTTTGCCGGAGCTCCCTGTATCTCCATCTCGACCGAGCCGTCTTCCATGTTGCGCACCCAGCCGGTGAGTGCGCGTGTCTGCGCGAGGTTGGTGTTGGTAAAGCGAAAACCAACGCCCTGGACTTGCCCCGCCCAGCGCAGGAAATAGCGCAGGGGAGTGTCTTGAGTGGCCTCGTCGCTTGCGAACACAGTAAGCCTGCGGCGCAACTCGAGCTCGATGTTTGATGGTTTTTGAGGCTCTCGACTGCCGCCGGTGACGCTGGAGAAGAACGCATCGAAGAAGCCCATCGCTAGGCCTGCTTGCCTGCGTCGGACGGGAAGGTAATGCCGGCCTGCTGGCGCACGGCATCCATGATGCGCAATGAGACGAGCGTGACATCGCGGTAGTGGCCAAGTTCGTGACGTCCCGCCGGGGTTTCCCAAATCTCTTCCTTAACGTTATCGATGCCGCCGATGGCGGTGATAAAGTCTGTGAGTTCGTATTCCATAGTGTTGCTCGATTTGGGCAGGTCGAGCACGCGGCCGTTGTCGCCCTGTTCGCGCGGTGCCTCGGTCGCCGAGCCGCGTACGACATCGCCGCGATAGTCGATGCGGGCGTTGCGGGGCGTGGACAGATGGTCGATCTGGATAGTGCCACGCTCGCCTTCGATCTGCGAGGGTAGCAGGTCATTCGTTATTTTGGAGTACGCGAGCTCGACGGAGATACGGCCACCGCCGTAGCTGGCGAGGATGGAACCGCAGCCGTCGATGGGGCCGTGCGTGAGCTGTCGCGTGGCGGGGTCGAGCAGAGTAGCCATGCTCGTAAGGCCGGAGGGCATGCCGAAAATCTCGACCATGGGCTCGACGGTGTAGACGCCAATGTCCATGAGGGAACCCGATGCCATATTGCAGTCGAAGATATTGGTGGCGCGTCCCGCGAGAATCTCGTTGTAGCGCGAGGAATATTTGCCAAAGCGCAATGAGGCGCGGCGGATGGGGGCGATCTCGCCCAGGGCGTCCTCGATGGCGTGGAAGGCGGGGTCGTGGAGGGGACGCATGGCCTCGAGGGCCACGACACCTGCTGCCTCGGCAGCGCGGAAGACTTCCAGCGCCTGCGCTTCGGTGGCGCAGAAGGGCTTCTCGACGATGACGTGCTTGCCACCGGCGATGCAGACAAGGGCCTGCTCGTAGTGAAGTGCGTTAGGGCTGCCGATATAGACGGCGTCGACGTCGGCAGCTGCCGCGAGCTCATCGAGTGAAGTAAAGTTTCGCTCGCCACCGCGCTCGGCGGTAAAGGCGGCACCGCGATTGGTATCGCGTGAAAGCGTGCCCACAAACGCGGCTTGGTCGTTGGCGTTGACGACTTGGATAAAGTCGTCGGTGATCATGGATGTGCCGATGGTCGCGATGCGCAGCATACGTCCCCCTTGCGTTGTTTGGTCTACAGGATGAGTGTAGCGCGTGGGGATATAAAGCTGCGCGAAAACGCTATTACAGGTCGCTCTCGTTAAAGCCGGCGTCGATATCGAGGTTGCTGCCGTCGGCCGCCGTGGTGGCGAGCTCATCGCAGCGCTCGTTGAGCTCGTGACCGGCGTGACCCTTAACCCAGATGAAATCAACCTTGTGCTTGCTTTTGGCGGTGAGTAGGCGCTCCCACAGGTCGCGGTTCTTGACGGGTTGCTTGTTGGCGGTTTTCCATCCGCGCTTTTTCCAGCCGTCGATCCAGTGCTTGTTAAAGGCGTTGACGACATACTGCGAATCGGAATGGACTTCGACCTCGCAAGGGCGGTTGAGCGCCTCGAGCGCCACGATGACCGCCATGAGTTCCATGCGGTTGTTGGTGGTCTTGGCATAGCCGCGCGAAAGCTCGGAGGTGAAGGTCTTGCCGGCGGGGTTGGTGTATTTGAGCACGGCGCCGTAGCCGCCGCGTCCCGGATTTGATCGGGCCGAGCCGTCGGTATAGATGATGACCTTCACGGGCTTCCTTTCGTTGAGTGCATTTCGTGTGAGCGACCATTGTAGCGCCATGCCCGCCGGGGGCCAGCAATCTACGATTTCTACCCCGTCTTCCGACTGTTAGTTGGCATGGATGATGCGGTTGAGCTCGTCGAGGTATTGCTGCAAGAGGAGAGAGGGCTTGCGCTCGTCGTGCATGATGTAGCCAACGTGCATCGTTGGGGCGTCTGCTAGCGGGATCGATGCCATGCCCCATTGCATTTCATTGGAGAGGACACCGGTCGACAGGGTGTAACCGTTCGACGTGATAAGTAAGTTAGTAAGTGTTCCGCGGTCCGAGATTCGTATGTTGCGGTCGCAAGGGATATAGCTAAAAGGTTCCTCGGCGTAATAGAAGGAGTTTGAGGTTCCCTGCTCAAAGCTGTAGCGCGTATAGGGCGTGAGGTCGGCAAGGGACAGCTGCGGGCGGCGTGCGAGCGGGTGGCGCTCGCTAACGAAGACGTGGACCGTCGCGTCGAAGAGGGGATGGAAGCTTGCGCGGGCATCGGCGAAGGCCTTCTGCAGAACGCGGGCGTTAAAGTCGTCCAGATAGAGGATGCCGATGTCGCTGCGAAACGCGCGGACGTCATCGATGATCTGCGACGTGGTGGTCTCGCGCATGATGAATTCGAACTTGCTGTCGCGGCAGCGCTCGACTACGTTGACAAAGGCCTCGACCGAAAAGGCGTAGTGCTGGGCGGAAATGGCGAGGCGCGCCTGGGGCGTGCCGCCGTCCTCGTAGCGGGCCTCGAGCATATCGGCCTGCTCTACGACTTGACGCGCATAGCCCAAAAGCTCGGTGCCGTCGTTGGTGAGCGTGACGCCGCGGCTGGAGCGCGTAAAGATCTCCAGATGGAGCTCCTGTTCCAGGCTTTTGACGGCGTTTGAGATGTTGGACTGAGCGGTATAGAGGCGCTGAGCTGCGGCGTTGATTGAGCCGGACTCTGCCACGGCGATAAGAAAACGAAGCTGCTGGAGTGTCATCGGTGCCCGTCCTTTCGATAGCTATCTAAAAAACCGATAACAGGTTAGCGCTTTTAAGTGATTGACCGAGCGAAACAATGCTCGTACTATTCAAAACACACAAAGGCGGTAGGTAATTAAGCCGACCACGGAACCGGGATGTCAAAAGGAGGACCGCATATGAACTGCTTACCAAGACGAATGTCGGGCTCCTGTTTGCGCCCGTCGGCGTGATCAGGAGACAGCGACTTACTTCTCTCTTTTTATTTACTTTTGTTCGATCAAGGAGATCATCATGAGCCAGTTCATCAACAACCCCGAGCACACCTTTGGTTTCGATACCCTGCAGCTTCACGTTGGCCAGGAGAGCGCCGATCCCGCATCCGACTCCCGCGCCGTGCCTATCTACCAGACCACGAGCTATGTGTTCCGCAACTCCCAGCACGCCGCCGATCGCTTTGGTCTTGCCGACGCGGGCAACATCTACGGCCGTCTGACCAACTCCACCCAGGGCGTCTTTGAGGACCGTATCGCCGCGCTCGAGGGTGGCGTGGCCGGTCTTGCCGTCGCCTCCGGTGCCGCTGCCATCACCTATACCCTGCAGGCTCTTGCCCAGGCTGGTGACCACGTGGTGGCTCAGAAGACCATCTACGGCGGTTCCTACAACCTGCTCGAGCATACGCTCTCCCAGTTTGGCGTCGAGACCACGTTTGTCGATGCTCATAACCTGGAAGAGGTTGAGGGTGCCATCAAGGACAACACCACGGTCATCTATCTCGAGACGCTCGGCAACCCCAACTCTGACATCCCCAACATCGACGCCATCTCCGAGATCGCCAAGAAGCACGGTCTGCCGGTTGTCGTCGATAACACCTTCGGCACCCCGTATCTGTTCCGTCCGCTGGAGCACGGCGCCAACATCGTCGTCCACTCCGCAACCAAGTTCATCGGCGGCCACGGTACCTCGCTGGGCGGTGTGATCGTCGACGGCGGTAACTTCGATTGGAAGGCGAGTGGCAAGTACGCCCAGATCGCTGAGCCCAACCCCTCCTACCATGGTGTTTCGTTTGCCGAGGCTGCCGGTCCCGCCGCCTTCGCAACCTATGTCCGCGCTATCCTGCTGCGTGACGAGGGCGCCTGCATCAGCCCGTTCAACGCCTGGGTCCTGCTCCAGGGCACCGAGACTCTGTCGCTGCGCGTCGACCGCCATGTCGAGAACACCAAGAAGGTCGTTGAGTTCCTGGCTGGTGACAGCCATGTCGCCAAGGTGAACCACCCGAGCCTGCCTGAGCACCCCGATCACGAGCTCTATCAGAAGTACTTCCCCAACGGCGGCGCTTCGATCTTCACCTTTGAGATTAAGGGTGGCCAGGAGGCAGCTTGGAAGTTCATCGATCATCTGCAGGTGTTCTCGCTGCTCGCCAACGTGGCCGACGTCAAGTCGCTCGTCGTGCACCCGGCTACCACCACGCACTCCCAGCTCTCTGCCGAGGAGCTCGCCGAGCAGAACATCACGCCCTCCACGATCCGTCTTTCCATCGGTACCGAGAACGCCGAGGACATCATTTGGGATCTGAAGCAGGCCTTCGCCGCGCTGGACGAGTAAGGCGACTTGTGCAAGGACCCCTTGCGACTCGATAGGTATAACTGCATAAAATGCCTGCTCAAGGCGCCCGTGCGAACGATGGTTGCACAGGCGCCTTTTTTGCATAGGAAGGGCGCTATTACAGGGTTTTTGGCATGCTTTATGCATTCGAGTTGTGGAAAACTCCTGTTGAGAGGATGTGAGTTTTACGCAATTGACGTGCGCCTTTTGAGTAAAACCGCAGGTCGCGATTTGCTCGAGGTACTATGCAGCGCGATCGAATCACACGCAGCTCAAACGCAGCAAAAACGCACTACGGAGGTTTCCAGCTACATGAGGATCGATTCACGAAAACCGAAAGCCGCTGCCCTTTCCGCCGCTCTGACCGTGGCACTTTTGGCGGGCGCCGGTGCAACTGATGCCCACGCCGCAACACTGTCCGATACGGTTGGATCTACGCCGTCCGAGACGACGCTGGTACAGCCCGTTGATTATCGCGGCGATGGTTATAGTTCCATGCAGGAGTGGAACGCCTCGATGGAGGCCAAGCGCGATTCCCTTGAGATACGCGCTCAGATTATCCTAAACATGTATGGTGACTATGCCACCGATGACGAGCACGCTGTGCTGCAGGGTTGTATCGATGGTGCGGGCAGCCTTTTGACGATGGGGGAGGTCGACGCGAAGTCGACCGAGCTCGATGAGCTGCGCACTGCGCTTGAGAATGCCAAGCGCGAAGCGCTCGAGGCCGCTGCCGCCGAGGCGGAGGCTGCCGAGGCCGCCCAGGCTTCGTATTACAACGCCGGCTCCGGCTCGTCTTACACGTCTGCTGCGTATTACGCGAACGGCTCGGGTCTGACGCGCTCGAGCGGCGTCAATAACTATAACGGCCGCCGCGAGACTTATTACAGCAGCAACGTGTTGTATCACCACCGCACGGGCGAATGGACGCAGGATTCTGAGGGCTTCTGGCGCGATTCCGACGGCTATTACGTTGTTGCCGCGGGCGATATGGCCCAGGGCTCGACCTTTACGGGCTCCAAGGGTGATTGCAAGGTCTATGACTCCGGCTGCGCTGCCGGAACCACCGACTACTACACCGGTTGGTAATCTGCCATAAGCAAAATACGCACATGATGGGCGGGCGTCTTTACTGAGCTTTTAGGCAACGTAAAGCCGCCCTTTCTTTATGTGCGTTTGAGTTAACAGAGCCCTTACCGTGGCGGTACGCTGGGCGTATGCATGCGGGGCACACTGGTTCATGAGAAATAAGGTCTTTCTCGTGGAGGAAGTGGTCTCATGAACGCTCGAGATATCGCTATCGCCGCCGTCGCATTGGTACTTGGCTGTCTTGGCCCTACAGCTGCGTTTGTCGCAGGCATGCAGGGCTCGTGCGGGGCTGCTCCTATTGTGGTCGGCGCGCTCATCGCAGCAGCGCTGCTGGGAAGTGCGGGCGTGACCCTTTGCCGCGATGACGAGGACGAGACGCCGCAGGCGCGGCGCTAGCGGTTGCGAAACTGGTTTTGGTCATAGATGAAGAAAGAAGCCGCCGCAAGGGGAGTGCCTCTTGCGGCGGCTTTGCTCTTGAGGCTGTTGGCTGCGGTGCGTCGAGCACTACCAGCTGGCCTCGATTTCGCGGATGCGCGAATGGAGCCATTCGTTTTGCGGCACTTGGATACCGTGCTTGGCCGCGAGGCGGCAGATGGTGCCCGCAAACTCATCAACCTCGGTTTTGCGCCTTGCGACGCGGTCTTGCGCCATCGAGGGCATGCCGGCGGGATCGAGCCCTTTTATGAGACGCACCATCTGCGTTAGGTCTGCCTCGGTGAGCTCGATGCCCTCGGCATTGGCGACTGCAAGCGTCTCGCGCATGGCGGAGACAAAACTGCGGAGCTGCTCGGAGCCCTGCTCCGTAGCGCTTCCGTAGGTGCCGCCGTAGGCCATACAGGTCTGGTTGATGCCGTCGTTGAGCATGAGTTTGGCCCACATGCGATGTGCGATGTCGTGCTCGACGGTATGGGCGATGCCGCAACGCGTGTAGAGCTCGTCGATGGCGATAACGGTTGCGGGGTCGGTGCCCGCTGCCGCACCAAAGCGGATCTCGCCGGCATTGGTATAGGTGAGCTCCCCGTTGAGGAATACGGCGTCCATGCCCTGGCAGATACCAAGGACGGTGTGCTCCCAGCCAAAGCGCTCGGCAATCTTCTGCTCGCTCGTGATGCCGTTGCACAGCGACGCGATCAGCGTGTCGGGTCCCACGACGCTTTCCAGGGTTTTGAGCGCCACATCGAGCCCGGTTGTCTTTACCGTGAGGATGACCAGGTCGACGGGCGTCGCCTCGCTCGCGCGGACGGACTTGAGCGCGCAGGGCTTGCCGTTGACGGTGAGTGCATCGTTCGCATGGCGCTCAAAGCGAGCGTCGTCCATGACGTATTCGACGGCATCGTTGCCGAGTGCCTGGGCGATCATGCTGCCGTAGAGTAGCCCGACGCCACCCTTGCCGATAAAGGCGACCTTGTTGATCTGCATATGAATCATCTCCCCATATAAAAGGCGCCCGCGTAAGGGGCGCCTGATGGATTGTATGCTGCCGGGGTGATTGATGGGTGCGCGGAGCAGCTGTTATGAAAAAGAAACGTTTGCCTGGACGCTACGCTGCAGGGCAGACCGCAAAAACGCGCGCGGGATATCCAACGCCATCGCGCACCTTGGGGAAGGTGCAGAAGATGACAGCGCCCGTGGCGGGAAGCTCGTCTAGATGGTCCATGACCTCGATCTGATAGCGGTCGACCGAGAGGATGTACTGCTCGCCGGGGTAGGGGTAGGCGTCCTCACGTGTGGTCACGGTCGCTTCCTTTCATCGGGCTTTTTGCTGATGTTAAAGCGGTGTCGTGACGGCTCGATTTCTGCTACGTTACGATACATTCTCGATTGCGATTCCACGATGTTTCGGCTGCGTGACCATTGTGTTTCGCCTTGCCGGGGCGCTGATGGCGAAGGGAGGGGCCGTGCAATACCGTGTTGACCCCAAAAGTGGTAACCGAATATCCGCTCTGGGTCTGGGCTGCATGAGGTTTCCCGGTGCGCCGGGACATCCCGATGCGAAGACGGCCGATGCCATCATTTCCCGTGCGGTGGAGCAAGGGATAACCTATCTGGACACGGCCTATCTCTACCCCGGTAACGAAGCTTGTGTGGGAGCTTCGCTTGAGCGCCTGGGTCTGCGCGACCAGATTTTGCTCGCGACCAAGTTGCCGCACGCTTCGTGCAAATGTGCGGAGGATTTCGACCGCTTTTTTGACGAGCAGCTGCGCCGTTTGCGGACTGACCATATCGACTACTACCTCATGCACAACATCACCTCGCCCGCGCAGTGGGAGCGCGTGGCAGCTTTGGGTATCGAGGACTGGATTGCGCACCAAAAGGCTGCGGGGCGTATTCGCCAGATAGGTTTTTCGTACCACGGCGGTGCGGCGGATTTCCTCATGATGCTTGACGCGTATGACTGGGATTTTTGCCAGATCCAGTACAACTATGCCGGAGAGCGCTACCAAGCGGGAACGGCGGGACTCATGGCAGCCGCCGAGCGCGGGCTCGCGGTGTTTGTGATGGAACCGCTTTTGGGTGGACGCCTGGCGGGCAAGCTGCCTCCGCGGGCCCGCGCCGTGCTCGATGACGTACGCGATCCGTACCTGAAGACGCCGGCTGCTTGGGGCCTTTCGTGGGTGTGGAACCATCCTCAAGTCACGATGCTGCTTTCGGGCATGACCGATACCGCGCAGGTGGACGAGAACGCGGCATTGGCGGATCGCGCACTGCCGGATTCGATGACGACAGAGCAGCTCGATACCATCGCACGCGTGCTGGGAGAGTTTGAGAAATCGAATCGCGTGCCCTGTACGGGGTGCGGCTACTGCATGCCGTGTCCCAAGGGTATCAATATTCCCGGCTGCTTTGGCGCCTACAACGCGAGCTATGCGCATAGTTGGTTTACGGGGCTGTCTCAATACTTTACGGCGAGCGCGGTGCGGACGAACGAGCCCAAGCTGGTGAGCAATTGCGTCAAGTGCGGCAAATGCGCACGTCACTGCCCGCAGCACATTGATATTCCCGAGCGTCTCGACGATGTGCGCCGACGTTTCCAGCCTGGTCCCGTAACGGCCGCGCTTAAAGCCTTTTGCAAAACGCGCTCCTGATGCCCCTTTTATAACTTGCGGTGGAATAGTTCCTGTTTGCGGCAGAATAGGGGCCAAGCAGGAACTATTCCACCGCAACTGAAGGGGGCTGTCGTGGGCCATCGGGATTCATGCGATGATTTGCGCGAGGTTCGTTGGGGCGTTTTGGGCGCTGGGCGCATTTCACATCGATTTGCATCGTCGCTCAAGGAGGTGGACGGGGCACGGCTTGTGGCTGCCGCCGGTCGCACTCCTTCGCATGTTGAGGAGTTTTGCAGTGCGTTTTCGATTGATGCCGCGCACAGTTATGCCACGGCTGACGATAGCGGCGATGCGGCTTATGATGCGCTGATTGCCGACCCCGATGTCGACGCAATCTACTTGGCTCTTCCACATGGCATGCATGCGCATTGGGTCTGTCGGGCGCTGCGCGCGGGAAAGGCCGTGCTGTGCGAAAAGCCGGCCGTTTTGAATGAAGAAGAGGCCCGTGCGATCACCTCCGTTTCCCGCGAGTGCGGTGTGCCGTTTATGGAGGCGATGAAAAATCGGTTTTGTCCGATGCATGCTCGCGTGAAGGACTTGCTTGCGTCGGGCGACCTCGGCCGCATCGTCTCGATCGAAAGCGTGCAAAAACTCGATTACGGCGAGTCTCCTTCGGGCTATCTGCTTGATCCGTTGCAGGGCGGCTGTCTATATGACATGGGCTGCTATGCGGTCGGTTGGTTTGAGGATTTACTCGCGGGCGCGTGCGAGGTTTCGTCTCGTGAAGTTCGCTGGCGTGGCGTATCGGGCGGCCGCGTGGATTGGGCCGATGAGATCCATATGAGTGTCGGCGGTATACCCATTCATATGGCGTGCGACGGCAAAGCAGCATATGAAAGCCGCTTAACGATTGCCTGTGAGCGGGGCTCGTTGGAAATCGAGCGTCTCCATCGCCCCGAGCTTGCCCATGTGAAGTACTCCGATGGACGAATGCTCGAAATAAATGCCCCGTTTGAGGTCGATGATTTCTACGGCGAAATCCAGCATGCGACCCAGCTCATCCGGGCGGGGAAACTCGAGAGTCCCGTTATGTCCCTTGCCGCCACACAGCGCTGCGCGCGTATTATCGATGCAATCCGTCTAGCCCTCTAGGACTTGGCGCTGGCACGTAGGGGATCATGACGCCGGCGACCGTGGTGCTTGGTGGCCAGCATCTCTGATGCCCCTTTTATAAGTTGCGGTGGAATACGGTCTATTTGCGCCAAAATAAGGCACCAATAGACCGTATTTCACCGCAACTGATGAGGGGGAGCTGGAGATGCTGACGATTGGGTGCCATCTTTCGACGACGAAGGGCTATCGGGCGATGGGGGAGACGGCGCTATCCATTGGCGCCAATACCTTTGCATTCTTTACGCGCAACCCGCGCGGCGGCAAGGCGAAAGATCTTGACATGTATGACGTGGCGGCCCTGCGCGAGCTTATGGAGCAAAACGACTTTGGCCCGCTCGTGGCTCATGCCCCGTATACCTATAACCCCTGCTCGGCCAAAGAGCGGGCGCGCGAGTTTGCCCTGGAGGCCATGGCAGAGGACCTGCGGCGCATGGAGGCGCTGCCCGGCAACTACTACAATTTCCATCCCGGTGCGCATGTGGGGCAGGGCCCCGACGCCGGTATTCAGATGATCGTCGACACCCTGTGCCAGGTGATGTTTGAGGGGCAGCAGACGACGGTGCTGCTCGAGACCATGGCGGGAAAGGGTACCGAGGTGGGCCGCAGCTTTGAAGAGCTGGCGCGCATTATCGACGGTGCTGCCGCCAGGCGTCCAGAGCTATCGGACAAGCTGGGCGTGTGTCTGGACACCTGCCATGTGAGCGATGCCGGCTACGACATCATCCATGATCTGGACGGCGTACTCGACGAGTTCGACCGCGTGGTGGGTATCGACCGCTTGCATGCCGTACACATCAACGATTCGAAGAACCCCTGCGGCGCCCATAAGGATCGCCACGAGTGCATCGGCAAGGGATACCTTGGCAGCGAGGAGTTTGGCGGCGGTATGCAGGTTATGCAGAATATTGTATCGAATAGCCGCTTGCGTGCGCTTCCATTTATTTTGGAGACACCGAACGAACTTGCAGGTTATGCGGCTGAAATCAAACTGTTAAGGTCGTTGCAGCAGTAATGACTGTCACAAAGTGGAGTGTTCCATTCACGTTATGGGTTTGTTTCAATCAGTTTTCTAATTGCAGATTCTCCCAAGCGGGTGCATAATAGCCATCAGTTTTTGCAGACCTCTGAATCAAACGGGGTCACCGGAAGGAGACTGATTATGAAGCTCAAGAAGCTTGGCGCATTTGCCGCCACGGGCGCCATGGCGCTCGCCCTCGCACTGACGGGCTGTGGCTCGTCCAACGCCACCTCTGGTTCTGATGCCGGTTCCAGCAGCTCTGACGACGCTAAGGTCGAGAAGGTCGACGGCTCCAAGGAGTACGCGCTCGTCAAGGACGGTACGCTGACCGTCGGCACCTCTGCCGAGTACGCTCCGTTTGAGTACAAGGATGACAACGGCGATTATCAGGGCTTTGACCTTGAGCTTATCAAGGCTATCGGCGACAAGCTGGGCCTGGATGTCGAGTACGTCAACAATGACTTTGACACGCTCGTCCCCGGCGTCGCTTCGGGCGCCAAGTACGACGTTTCCATCGCGGCTATCACCGACACGCCCGAGCGTGAGAAGGAAGTCACCTTCTCCGATTCCTACTACATGGACGATCAGGCCATCGTGACCAAGGTCGATAACACCGACATTACGACCGATAACTACAGCGAGAAGCTCAACAACGCCGACGCTACCATCATCGTCCAGTCCGGTTCGACCGCCGAGGCCTTTGCCCAGGAGAACTTCCCCAAGGCCAAGATCGTCCCCTACAAGGACGCCACCGAGTGCTTCAGCGCCCTGCAGTCCGATAAGGGTGACGCCGTAGTCACCAACCGCTCTGTTGCCAGCCAGCTGACCGCCGAGCAGTTCAACACCTGCCAGACCATCAAGCAGGTCAGCACCGGCGAGGAGTACGCCATCGCCATCAACCAGGGCAACACCAAGCTCAAGGACGACATCAACCAGGCCATCAAGGACCTGACCGACGACGGTACCGTCGACGCCCTCATGACTAAGTACAACATCAAGTAAAATAGTCACTTGATTGCGCGCGGGCCCTTTCCGTTTTGCGGAGAGGGCCTTTGCGCTTCTCTTGACGGAGGGCGTTTCCGTCTTGTTTTGCCGGCAACTTCTACGATAGGAGCCACCTTGTCTCGACTGAACAAAGGGGCCGCGGAGCAGCGTTTTTCACTGCCCGCCTTGCTCCAAAAGCTGGTCTGCGTCATGGCCGTGGCGCTCGCGCTGGTGTGCGCGGGGGCATATGCGCCCACGACTGCCCAGGCGCTTGAGACCGCAAAGATTACCGCCCGGCCCAATACCGGTTCGGGCAGCGCTGTGGTCGGCGGCACCGAGACGCGCATTACCTGGGAGGTTCAGGCCGATGCCGACGAGGAGCTGAGCGGTCTTTCGCTGACGTTTGTCGACGGCACGACGTTTGGTACCGATGACACGCGATTGACGATGCTCTCGGGCGAGGACCTCATGGATCGTACGCCCATGAAGCCCAAGTGCAAGGCTGACGGCCAGACGCTCAAGATCGACTTTGGCGAGACGGCGCCTGCCGGCGGCTTTTTCCGTGTCGAGGTTTACGGCGTGACGTTTCCCGTCGAGGGCGGCGATGAGGCCTTTAGCGGCACCTATACGCTCGCCGACGGTACGACCAAGAAGATTTCCAAGATTCCTTCCGTCGAGATTAAGGGCGTGACGGCATTCGATAACTTCCTGGCCGATCTTAAGGAGCAGCCGTGGGTCGAGGCCTGGAACTCCAATATGTTCCTGCGCCTGTTCTTGAACCCGGTCATTTTGGTCCAGAGCCTGCCGATCGTTTTTAAGGGCTTCCTTATGTCGCTCTCGATCGTGCTCGTGGCGTTTCCGCTGGCGATTCCCTTTGGCTTTGCCCTGTCGCTCATGCGTCTCTCCAAGTCGCGCATTCTGCGTTGTCTTGCCGGCATCTATGTGAATATCATCCGCGGTACGCCGGCGTTCCTGCAGATCTATATTGCATTTTTTGGCCTGCCGCTTGCCGGCGTCAAGGTGGACGACTACGTCTTGGGCGTTATCGTCATGGCCATGAACTCGTCCGCCTACCTGTGCGAGATCTTCCGCGCCGGTATTCAGTCGATCCCCAAGGGTCAGAATGAGGCTGCTCGCTCGCTGGGCATGAACGCATTCCAGACGCTGCTCTACGTCATGATTCCGCAGACGTTCCGCAATGTCCTGCCTACGTTGACCAGCGAGTTCATCCTGCTTTACAAGGATACGTCGCTGCTCGCGGCCGTGGGCGTGGTCGAGATCGTCATGAACGCCCGCACCATCGTGGCCACGACGGGCTCCATCACGCCGTATGTGGTTGCCGCCCTGTTCTACCTGGTCATCACCCTGCCGCTTGCGCGCTTGGTGAGCGGTCTTGAGGCGAGGCTGCTGGGTACGGCCGAAACCAAAAAGAAGCGTCCCACCAAGAGCGCCGGACAGGTCGTCGCGACGCCCGCCGATCACATCGCCGGTCTGTAAGGAGGTTCTATTATGAGCGAAACCAATAACTCGAACGAGGTCGTCGTCAGCATCAAGAATCTCCAGAAGGCCTTTGGTGATAACGTGGTCCTGCGCGATATCGATCTGGATGTGCACAAGGGCGAGGTCGTCGTAGTCCTGGGTCCTTCGGGCTCGGGCAAGTCGACGATGCTTCGCTGCATCAATCGTCTGGAGCATCCCACGAGCGGCTCGATTGTCGTTGAGGGCGTGGACGTGTGCGCCAAGGGCGTCGACCTTAACAAAGTACGTACGCATCTGGGTATGGTGTTCCAGCAGTTCAATTTGTTCCCGCACCTGTCAGTCAAAAAGAACGTCATGCTCGCGCAGCAAAAGGTGCTCAAGCGCAGCAAGGAAGAGGCCGAGAAGATTGCCGTCGAGGAGCTGACCAAGGTCGGTCTTGCCGAGCGCATCGACTTTATGCCGAGCCAGCTCTCGGGTGGTCAGCAACAGCGCGTGGCGATCGCCCGCGCCCTGTCGATGAACCCTCATGTCATGCTCTTTGACGAGGCCACATCGGCGCTCGACCCCGAGCTGGTTCGCGACGTTCTGGGTGTCATGCGCGACCTGGCACGCGACGGCATGACCATGATCGTCGTGACGCACGAGATGGGCTTTGCCCGCGACGTCGCCGACCGCGTCGTCTTTATGGACGGTGGCGTTATCGTGGAAGAGGGCACGCCGAGCGAGGTCTTCGACCATCCTAAGAGCGAGCGCACCAAGGCGTTCTTGGGCAATATCTCGTAGCGGCGCGTCGAGGTTATCGATATAACAAACGGGGACCGGATGTGAATATCCGGTCCCCGTTTTTGTTTGGGCATGAGCGACTGTTGTTGTACGGTACTCGGCTGTCAGTTGCCTTGCGACTTTCTGATGGCTTCGTTAGGCCAGCTCCGCTCCCAGGGCCTTGCAGGCCGCCTCGCCCTCATCGTCGGGCGCATCGTAGCAGATGACGGAGTCCACGACGTTAACGCCCGCCTCGTCGGCATCGGCCTTCCAGTTGTCCATCCACTCGCCCTCGGCCCACGAGTAGGAGCCAAAAAGGACGACCTTCTTATCGCCGAGGGTCTCCTTGACCTCGTCCCACATAGGCTGGAACTCGTCATACTCAAGCTCCTCGGAACCCATGGCGGGGCAGCCGAAGGCAATGGCGTCATAGCTGGCGGCCTTGTCTGCGGAGAAGTCGGCGCAGGAGATGACCTCTGCCTCGGCGCCGGCACCGGTTGCGCCCTCAGCGACGAAGTTTGCCATGGCCTCGGTGTTGCCTGTACCGCTCCAGTAGACGACTGCGATCTTGCTCATATGTTTTCCTTTCGGTTGTGCGGCGTGCGGCCGCGTTTTGTATGCTCTATCGGGTTGCCTGGACAAGTTGTCCCAGGGTGCAGCCCTGTTGATAGATGTAGGTAAGGTATTGCGTGCATGCGCGATAGGAATCGAAGGTCGTGAGCGCCTGCTCAACGTTTGTGTATACCTTCCATGCGCCAAAGACCTTATAGTTTTCGCCGTGCTGGACGATAAACTGACGGACATCTTCGTAGGGATAGCCCAAAAAATAGCCAATTTCGTGGGGGAACTCGCACGTGCACCCCGTATCGCAGTGCCTATTCCGTGCGAGTGCGCAGACGCTGCCGTCATAGGCGCTTTCTGCGGCATTGCTGCTTGCCAGCGTGATGCGCGCGGCGAGATGCACCAGGGATGCGGGCAGGTTGTGGACATCGTAACCTTCGGCGGCAAGCGCCGTCGTGGCGCGGGGGTCGGAGAGGTATCGCATGAGGTCCGCAGGGCGGTACACATAGATGAGCGCCCCGCAGGGGCGCCAGACCAAAACGCTCATATGGATCCCGAGTGGCTGGAGCTCGCGGTTGCATTGGGCTATGACGGCGAGCAGGCGAGAGCGTCGCTCTTCGATATGGGCGGCGCCGGGTTTTCCGTTTTGGTTGGCGTAAACGCCGGGATAGGTAAAGAGCGAAGCCGGCTTGATACCTGCGAGCGTAGGGGAGCAGTTGCGCACGACAGCCGTTTGGTATGTCGGGATGTCAATGGTTCGAGTCACGATGCTCCTTTCGGGTCCTCAGTTGTTAGCCTAGGAAAACTTATACACGAAAGTAAGCCTTGGTCAACTAAAAAGTTTGAACAGGGAAACTAATTGACCGAACGGACATGATTTTGGGTTAAGATGGGGACACCCCATGGGGGTATCTAGATAGGGCTACTTGAAAGGGGAACGCATGAGTGACTTGCTCAACCCTGCGAATCTCATCGTGCTTGCCGTGATTGCCGTTGGCATGTTCTTTGGCCTGCGTCGCATTGTCGCTTCGACACGCGGAAAGAGCTGCTGCAGCGATGGCGCGAGCGGTAAGAAGGCCAAGAAGGTAGTGGTTGCGGATACCGATCCGTCCCACTACCCCTATAGCGATGAGTTGTTCATCGGCGGCATGAGCTGCGACGGCTGCGCCCGGAATGTGACCAATGCCCTCAATGCGCTTGATGGCGTGTGGGCTACGGTGACGTATGCGGACCACACGGCACGCGTGCGCTCGAAGCGCCCGGTTGATCGCGACACACTCGAGACGGCGGTGAAGGGCGCGGGCTATTTCGTTATGAAAATGTAGGCGTTGCCCTCTCCGGTGGGTACCGGCCTCCTGCCCACTGTGACTATCGGCATCCAAAAATTTGCGCAAAAAATAATCTTTAGATGCGGCAAAAGTGGAGTTTGGTGACGGTTTGCGCGGAATTCGCTACCAATCGAGCATCCATTAACCCGTCAAAAAAAAACAAGTGTATACTTATACCCTGATTATTGCTGTGCTCAGATTGCAATTAACCGTGGACAGAAATGAAGAATGCTAAAACTGGGCTTTAGGACAGGGGAGGCTATAACCTTATGAGACGGGTGGGAACACTTGGCTTGGTGGCAGCGCTTGCCGCTATCTTGGTATCGCCGCTGCCGGCGCATGCCGAAGACGCTTCGGGTGCCGTTACCTACAATGCGGGAAATGGGTATTCCTTTGAGAAGCTCTCGCATCCTACGGTAGGAACGTCGCAGCCGGATGGCATCGTCGACTACCAGGGTGACGGTGTCGTTGCCGTTCCGGGCGCCGACGGTAATACTGCCAACAACGAAGGCGATCGCGGCCAGAGCTACACGTGGGCGGCTGCGAGCTATGGTGACTGGCTTTATGTGGGCACCTGCTATGCGGCGATGGGCAACACGCTTACGCTCATGAACGGCACGCTGGGCGATTCCTTTGATGCCGAGACCATGCGTCTGACGCTGGAGGCCATGTTTAACGGCACGTTCTTCTACGGACAGCAGAAGGAGGACGGCACGGCCGACAAGGACAGCGGCGGCATCTTGGTCAAGATCAATACCAAGACTGGTGAGACCAAGCTGCTGCTCTCTGAATCGCTCAACGGCGTCGCTCCTTTGTTCCGCAATGCCGTGAGCTATAAGGGCAAACTCTATTTCTGCGGCAGCGTTAGGACCAATGGCGGCAAAAGCGGTCTGCCTGCTGTATATGAGATCGATCCTAAGACGGATGAGTACAAGGTCGTCTATCAGGGTCTTTCGAGCATGCAGGATTACGGCGCTGCCTACAAGCAGGGCATCTCAACCGGTATCCGCGGTATGTGCGTCCATGATGGCCAGCTCGTCATCAGCAACGTGGGTAAAGACGCGGCCGGTAAGTTTGTGTCGACAATCCTGACGTCGTCTGACCCCTCGAAGGGCCAGGAGAGCTTCACCGAGATAGCCAACTCGGAGACGCTGTTTAACTATCCGGCGATTCGCTATCAGGACAGCATCTACGGCGGCGCCATTTGGGATATGGTCTCGTACAATGGCCATCTCTATGCGACCATCTGCACCGGTACGCCCGAGAATGCCCCCGATGATAATTCCATGCAGTCGTTTGCCATGGTCCGTGGCGACAAGAACGCCGACGGGAGCTATTCGTGGATTCCGATTGTCGGCGACCAGGAGGCGGACGGTGCAAAGTATTGCTTTGGCATCGATCCTGCCCGCACCCGTTCTGGTGCTGCCAACCTCATCGTCTACAACGACTACCTCTATATCGGTGAATATAACGACGAGGAGATCGCCCTCGAGCGCATTCTCTTTAATAAGTCCAATTCTGACGAGAGCGGCAAGAGCGGCATGGGCGGCGTTGACTGCTCGTTTGTGAATGCCAATCTTGAGCAGTCGGTCAACATCTATCGCATGGACAAGGACGAGAACATGGAGCTCGTCGTTGGCGATCGCACCGACATGTTCCCCGAGGGCGGTATTTCCGGCCTGACTTCGGGCTTTGGCCGAAACGAGAACCAGTACATTTGGCGCATGCAGAAGTTCGACGGCAAACTGTATATCGGTACCTTTGATACCGCGAGCCTGCTTGAGCCGATTGGCCAGTTCTCTAATGGCGACATTATCGATATGACGCCCGAGGAGTGGGCCTCTCAGGTTCAGCGCCTTAGGGACCTGCTCAATCACCTGCTCGACAAGAAATCGCCTGACGACCCCATCGTTCCCGTGAACACGCTTGCGGACGATGATTCAAACGAGGCCGCCGAGGTCGATGACGAGAAGGCTGAGGCCGTCGAGGTCGACGACGAGAAGACCGAGGTTGCTAAGGGCTTCGGCGATCTGAGCGATGCGTTGGATGAGGCCGCGGGCGACCTTTACGATCAGGCCGCGACGATGTCCGCGGACGTTGAGGACGACGCTGCTTATGTTCAGAAAATCGATAGCGAGATTGCGTACTTCAAGTCTTTTGCCGATCAGTATCAGGATATGCTCGATAGCTATGAGAGCCTGAAGCAGCAGTACGAGGATGCCTATGGCACCGAGCTGCCGGGCGATATTCAGGATGCATTCGATAAGCTGCTGAGCGAGGAGAACCTCAAGAAGCTGCAGAGTGTCCTTACGTGCATGTACTACCTGCACGATGCCGAGCGTGGCTTTGATATGTATGTGACCGAGGACGGCGTGAACTTTACAACGCTGACGACCAACGGCTTTAACGATCCGTATAACCATGGTCTGCGCACCTTTGCGGTGACCAACCAGGGTCTGTGCCTTGGTACCGCCAACCCGTTCTATGGCTGCCAGGTTTGGATCCAGCGCAAGGAGAATTCGGAGAATCCGATTGATCCCGGTACTCCGGATCCGACGGAACCCACCGATCCTTCGCAGCCGGGTGGCGGCGATCAGCCTGGTGGCAGCCAGACGGGCGGTAACGACCAGTCGAGCAGCACCACGACCACTGTCACGATGACCGCTAAGAAGACTCCGAAGGACGGCTCGCTGCCTCACGCTGGCGACTCGACCCTCACGCTGGTCTTGGGATTGCTGGTTGCAGCTGCCGCAGTGCTTGGCATTGCCCTCGTCTTGCGCAAGCGTTCTCGTCGCTAGGTTCGACCACGCAGCTCGATGCCTTGGATATCGCCAAAATTGATGGCGATATCCCTGAGTTTGAGCAGCTTGAACGCGGGTAGCACTTCGTCCAGAATGCCCGTGCGGCTACGATAGCCGTACATATCGTAATAGGTGACACGCACCAGGTCGCCGCGTTTGAGGCCCTCGAGCTTTTTCGAAAGCTCGAGGGCTTTTTCTTCTGTGAGTTCGCATTTGGGCTCAACAGTGATCTCTTGTTTGCGCACAAGCTCGTAGTATCCCGTGAGGGCGGCAAAGGGCATAAACTGCGCGGCACGGCCGGCGCGGATGGCGCCGTTGGCGGTGAGCTTGGGGTCGGCGGAGCGACGTCTTCCCTCGGGGTCCGCTAGACGTTCAAAAGGCGTCGGTGGCCGCATCGGCTGTTGTTGGGGCTTAGGCACGATGTCCTCCTACCTGATCGTTGCGTTCGCGTGCGGTGGCGCCGGCGGTGAAGCTTAATCCCTTGACGAGCGCGTTCTTGCCGTACTTGCCCTTCACGGCCAGGACGGCGCGCGCCAGGTCGCGCTCGCGCTCATCGGCCTCGATATCGCTAAATAGATCGATGGTGGCAAATTCCTCGGGCATGAGGTTGCCAAAGCCCAGGTTGATGCGTTTGACCGGTCGTTTGGGATCGACGGTCTGCGCCCAGAGCTCATCGAAATAGCCCATGATCTTCTTAAACGAATTGGTGCGCTCAGGCAGCTTTCGCGAGGCGTTTGAGTGTGCAAAGAGTGCAGCATAGCCACCGCGCGGTTTGCCGCCGTGCTCTCCCACAAAGATGCCGTCGATTGCCTGTGCTTCGCGCACCAGGCGGCGCCGTTCGTCATCGCGCTGGACGGGCTTGGGCGCACGGGGCGCGAGCTCGGGGCCGGCGGTTGCGGCGGGCTCGATGCTCGACGTGCTCGAACGCAAATGCCCACATCCGTCCACATATTGCGCTGTACCGCTGGCGTCGAGGCGGCGTATGTCGGCTCGTTCGCTCGCGTAGCCCACAAAGAGCGAGATGCTGTCGCAGACCACGTGCTTATCGACTAAGTCCAGCACAGCGTTGTCGACCATCTCGCGCAACACGGTGTAGGCTTGCTCATAGGCATAGCCTTTCGATAGCACTTGCCCCGTGGTTGTTGAGGTTGCCTGCGGGCGATAGGCCTGAATATCGGCGATGGTTGTCGGCTCACGCCCGAAGGCGTGGTCGATAAGATACTCGGCATTGACGCCGAGCTCGTCGTAGAGCAGGTTTTCGTCGAGCGCAGCGACGCCCATCAAATCGTAGACGCCGTATTTTTCGAGTCGTGCTGCCACGCCGGGCCCGATGCCCCAGATGTCGGTGATGGGGCGGTGAGGCCAGATCTCCTTGCGAAAGGTCTCGTCGTCGAGTTTGCCGATGCGACTGGGCACGTGCTTGGCGGTGATATCGAGTGCAACCTTGGCCTGGAATAGGTTGGGGCCGATGCCGACCGTCGCCGTGATGCCGGTGCGTGCCAGGACCTCGTCGCGCAACATGCAGGCGAAGCCTTCCGCATCGGTGTGATAGAGGTCCAGATAGGGTGTCACGTCGATAAAGCACTCGTCAATTGAGTAGACGTGAATGTCTTGCGGACTCACGTATTCCAGATAGATGCCGTAGATTTGCGCCGACACCTCCATATAGTGCTGCATGCGCGGTACGGCCTTGATGTAGTCGATGCCGTCGGGAATCTCGAACAAACGGCAGCGGTTATGTATCCCGAGGTCTTTCATGGCCTGCGTGATAGCGAGACAGATGGTCGTGCGCCCGCGCGATTCGTCGGCAACGACCAGGTTGGTGGTGAGCGGGTTAAGCCCACGGTCAACGCACTCGACGCTAGCGTAAAACGTCTTGAGGTCGATGCAGATATAGGTGTGACGCTCGTGCCCCACGCGTCCTCCCATCAAACACATGTTCTTATCGAATACATGTTCGATAATAGCCGCTCGTCCGGACACCGTCAAAACCTGTCCCTTTTTGGCAGGTACGGTCGTGCGGCCGCATCGGGTTTTAACGCAGCTCTAAAGAGTGCGAAACAGCTCGGAAAACCTCGCTTCGTAGCATGAGCCTAACGATCGATACCACCATAAAGCACGGAAGGGTTGTGGGGATAATGGTCAACTATGGGTTTGGTATGCCGACGCGCCTTGTTGCGGATGGAGACGTGGCTCGCTGGTGCGGACGATTGGTCGCTCACTACGGTGGCACCAAGGCGCTGGTCGTGCTGGGCGGTGACAAGCATACGCGCGATGAGCTCGTCTCGGCGGCACTCGGCTCGGTTGATCGAGCTCTGCTCGAGCGCGTGCTTTTCCGCTGCGGCTCGGTTGGCGATGGGGGAGACGAGCTGATCGACGAGGCCGTGGCCCTGGCGACCGACGAAGGCGTGGACTTTGTCCTGGCGATCGGCGATGCCGATACTGCCGGCTTTGCGCGCGAACTCGCGCGTCGCATGGCGGCGCTCGATGCCGGCGAAGACGGTTTTGTTCCTTATGGATGTATTGTCTCGGAGGGCAAGGTGCCTGCCGTCGTGGGAGCCGGCGAGGTTCCCGTTTTTGCCATTATCGCTCCCGAACTGCTGGAGGGCATCGGGTCTCCTCTGCGTGAGTTGCTCGGTAGCGTGTGCGCCGCGGCCTAATACCTGCCAGGAAGGGGCAGGTTTTTTTTGGTTGGTAAAGCGTTTGACCTGCCAAAATAAACCTGTCTCTTTTTGGTCGGTCGCCGTTTGGGGGCGGATTGGCAACGCTCGCTGATTACGGTCTTGACCTGCGCTAGAATAGGGTTATCTGATTATCCGGGCGCATGGAGATATGCGCCCGTATGTTGAGGAGGACTTTATGGCAACTGTTGCCGCACCTATCGACGCTACGTCGACCGCCGCTTGGAAGGCGCTCGAGGCCCATCAGGAGAAGCTCGAGGCCGAGGGTATCGACCTTAAGGCATGGTTCGCTGCCGATGCAGAGCGCGTGAACAAGCTGAGCTTTGACGCCGGCGACCTGCACTTCGACCTGTCCAAGAACCTGGTGACCGATGAGACCGTCAAGCTGCTGTGCGATCTTGCCCGCGAGGTGAAGCTCGAGGAGCGCCGCGACGCCATGTTCTCCGGCGAGCACATCAACACCACCGAGGACCGCGCTGTTCTGCACACCGCACTGCGCCGTCCGGCAAGCGAGAAGGGCCAGCTCATCGTTGACGGCCAGGATGTCGTCGCCGACGTGCACGAGGTCCTCGATCGCATGTATGCCTTCGCCGAGCGCGTGCGCTCCGGTGAGTGGAAGGGCGTAACCGGTAAGAAGATCGAGCACCTGGTGTCCATCGGCATCGGTGGCTCCGATCTGGGCCCGGTCATGGCCTACGAGGCTCTGCGTCCCTACGCCGACGCCGGTATCGACTGCCGCTACATCTCCAACATCGACCCCAACGATCAGGCAGAGAAGCTCCGCGGCCTCGATCCCGAGACCACGCTCGTGATTATCGTCTCCAAGACCTTCACCACGCTCGAGACCCTCACCAACGCTCGCGAGGTCAAGACCTGGATGCTCGAGCAGCTCAAGGCTCAGGGCGCCATCGACGGTTCCGATGAGCAGAACGCCGAGGCCGTGGCAAAGCACTTCGTCGCCGTTTCCACCGCACTCGAGAAGGTCGAGGCCTTCGGTATCGACCCCGCCAACGCCTTCGGCTTCTGGAACTGGGTCGGCGGCCGCTACTCCGTCGACTCCGCCGTGGGCCTGTCGCTGATCGTCGTGCTCGGCCCCGAGCGCTTCCAGCAGTTCCTCGAGGGCTTCCACGCCATCGACGAGTACTTCTGCAACACGCCGCTCGAGAGCAACGCCGTCGCACTGATGGGCCTGCTCAACGTCTGGTACGTCAACTTCTTCGGCTCCAAGAGCCACGCCGTGCTTCCGTACTGCCAGTATCTGCACCGCTTCCCGGCCTACCTGCAGCAGCTGACCATGGAGTCCAACGGCAAGCACGTCCGCTGGGACGGCAGCGCTGTGACCTCCGATACCGGTGAGATCTTCTGGGGCGAGCCCGGCACCAACGGTCAGCACGCCTTCTACCAGCTGCTGCACCAGGGCACCGTGGTGGTCCCGGCCGACTTTATCGCTTTCGCCAACACTGCCAACCCCGCAACCGACAGCGGCCAGGATGTCCACGAGCTGTTCCTGGGCAACTTCCTGGCCCAGACCAAGGCGCTCGCCTTTGGTAAGACGGCCGACGAGGTTCGTGCCGAGGGCACGCCCGAGCAGATCGTCCCGGCCCGCTGCTTTGAGGGCAACCGTCCGACGACCTCGATCTTCGGCGACACGCTGACCCCGTTCGCGCTCGGCGAGCTCATCGCCCTGTACGAGCACATCACGTTTGTCGAGGGTACGGTCTGGGGCATCGATTCCTACGACCAGTGGGGCGTCGAGTTGGGCAAGCAGCTTGCCAAGCAGATCACCCCTGCCTTCCACGACGATGCCGCCAAGGCCGAGCAGGACGCTTCGACCCAGGCGCTCATCGAGTTCTACCGCGCTCACCGCAAGTAGTCGCTGCTGTTAACGCATCGCGCCTTATAGTCAGGGGCCCGTATCCTATCGGATGCGGGCCCCTTTGCTTTGCCGTGGTCCCGGGGCGCACGGGCTTTTGGAACATCGCCGGGGCGTCGCGCGCTGCGAGAACCCTGCGCCTAGATCTCGGCCTCCGCATGGCCTCGCTGCGCCTCGGGCAGCTCCCGTAGAGCGGATGGTCTTCGAGCCTAAAGCGCTCGACCTGTTCGGGAGTGCGACCGCGTACAAAGAGCCACGAGCGATCAATCGGCGTCGCCATGAGCGTGCTGGGCAGCGCGTCGGCGCGGTCGGAAAACACCCGGGCACTCTCGGGATCCTGGAACGCCAGCACCAGATGCGTGTCGCAGTTGCCCATGATGGAGCGTGCGCGTGCCTCGCCATAGAGCGCATCGAGCTGGTTGGTCGACTGCAGCAGCAGCGTTGCCCAGATGTTGCGGCTTCGGATAATCGAGAGCACGTTGTCGATCTGGGGGATCTGCAGATTTGCGAAGTCATCGAGCATAAAGCGCACGGGCACGGGCAGGCTGCCGTCGGGCTGCCTATCGGCCTCACGAATGAGGCCCATAAACGCCTGCGAAATAAAGAGGCCGGTCAGCGGATCGAGATTGCGGTCAATATCGCTCACGGTTACAAACAGGGCGCAGAGGGTGTGTCCCATGGAAGCGAAGTCCACCTGATGGCACTCACGATAGAGCTGTGCCGCACCGTCGAATCCCAGACACATGACCTTTTCGGCAAGGATGCCGACGATGCTCGCGTGCATGCGCTCGGCATTTTGCGTAATGGCGTAGCGCCGCCATAGTGAGAGGGCATAGCTTTGGGGGTCGGTCGTGATCAGGTCGTCAAACAATCGACCCGTGGCACCGTCCTGCAGGTGCTCGATCAACTTGATGACCGAGCTGATCGTCTGCTCGTCGGCGGGCAGCTGTTCGGTGACGTAGGCGATAAGACACGACAGCAGGTTTGCCGCCGCATGATCCCAAAAAGGCTGGTTGTTGTCCTCGATGGGGCAGATGGCCTTTGCCACCGAGAGGATGTCCTGCTGGTTGGGCCTGCCGTCCGCCTTGCGGCGAATGTGCCTCAGGGGGTTGTAGCCGCAGCGCTCGATGTCGGGCGCAAGGGCCGGGACGGTGTTGAGGTCGGCGAAGTTGAGACATTGCACGCAGTAACCGTGGGCTGCCAGCACGGGTCCCACTTCGCGACAGAGCGTGCCTTTGGTGTCGAGCACGATGTAGCTTGCGTTCATTTGCAGCAGGTTGGGCTTGAGGACGTTTCGGGTCTTGCCGGCTCCCGAGGGGCCGATTACAAGTGCGTTGTTGTTGAGTCCCGTTTGGCGGCTGTCGCAGGAAAGCGTTCGATCCTTGGCGAGGATGGTGGACGATGCGGACTCAGATGCGGCGAGGCGGCTGGCGAGGTTAGACATGGGCGACCTCCTTGGTGGTCGAGAGGATTTCGTGGGCAAAGCCGAGCTCGACGGCGCGCTCGGCCGAAAGGTAGGTGTCTTTTGCAGTGAGGGACTGGATGCGCTTGGGCGTGAGGCCGCTGCGGTCCGAGAGGATTTGCGTGAGGGTCTTGCGGGTCTGCATGAGACGCCGGCTGGTTTCCTGCAGCGTAAGTGCCGAGCCGCCTGCCCCCTGGGGGATCAGCGGGTCGTGAATCATGAGCTCTGCATGGGGCGCCATACGGCGATCGTCGCCGCCCATAAAGATCACGGCGCCCATGGACGCGGCGAATTCCAGGCAGACGGTGCGGATGGGGCACGATGCGAGGCGCATGGCGTCATAGATCGCAAGACCCGATCGCACGCTTCCGCCGGCGCTGGCGATAAATATGGTGATGGGGCGGCTGGGGTCGGTGGCATCGAGCAGGCGGATCTGCTGGCATAGGTCGTGGGCCATCGGGGTTTCGATGTTTCCCATGACGGAGAGCTCGCGACGGGCGAGCATCTCATCGTAAATGCTGGTGAGCGTGATACCTCGGGCGGATTCACGCATGGTGAGGGGGCTGATGATGGGGGAATGATTGGTGTCCATGAGGACTCCTTTCTGTTGGTGGTGTTGTGAAATAGAGTCGCTGCCCACGGAGGGGCTGGCGGGCTACAGGGTTCGTCCGAGCCTGAGATCGAGCTCGGTTGTGGGGCAGGCTGCCTGTCCGTGCGGCTCGCAAGCGCCAAGGGCTCCAAAGCGATGGAGCGTTGCGACGGGCGTGGTGTAGGCGAGCCGCAGCTGATGCTCGACAGGGGCACATCCGTCATTTTTGTAATGAGCCGCGTAGTACTGTGCGATGCTGGCGTTCATCTCGCTGCCATTGCGATGGCGCTCAAACTGGCGTCTGCAGGTCTCGATGATCTTTGCTACCGACTTGGGTGCCGTCGCGGGAACAAGGGCGAGATAGCCCTCAAATAGCTCGTTGATGCTTAGGAGGCACAGCAGGTCGATCAGCGTCCTTATGGCTGCCCCCTCGGCGGAAAAGTGCGCGGTCATGCGGTTATATCGGTTGCGGTCGACGATGGCCGCATGGGGTCTTGGAGTTTTCTGCCCCGTGGTCCCGGGCTTTTGCCGCGCCTGTGTATTGAGCTCGACGTTGCAGCGCTTGAGGCCGTCCAACGGAAGGAACAGTGCGGTGCGCAGGGTGTTCCGCTTGCTTTCGAGTTCATGACGCTCGTCGGGTTCCCATTCGAGCTTGAGTTTCGTGTCGAGCGCCGTAAGCATATGGGCTAGGCAGCCTACGGTAAGAACGTACGAATCGTTGTCGCGTTTTGGGGCATAGGGGTCTGTCAGCTTGCGAATGTCGGGGTCGCCCATGATCTTTGTGCAGCGCTTCAGCAGTTGAGGGTGGTCGGCCAAGATTGTCGCGAGCGGTAGCGACGCGTAGTTCTTGATGGTCGCGGCGGCAAAGGCGGCGTCATATTCGTTTGCATATGCTCGCTCAATGCGGGCATCCAGAATGCTTTTCTTATCGCCGTCTTCAGCGTGGTGGTTTGTCATAGCTTCTCCAATCGGTTGATGTTCGTGCTGTTTGTTGATGTGTTGGTTGTCGTGAGTGATGTGCTTGCCGTGGGTGATGTGCTGACGTTGGGGTGCTATGCGGTTTTCAATGAGCCCGTGAGGCAGTTGCTGCAGGGGCGGGATGGAACGGCCCATGCAAGGCGGAAGGCATCGTGCTCAAAATCGAGACAGCAATGCCCTGGGTGCCTCACATATGGCAGTTACCTCATTAAGTTGTCATTGCGTTTGGGGTTGTACTTTGCCGATCTTCCTTCTCTTACACGCTAAAACTCAAACTTCATATGCTCGATCTACTTAAAACCGCAACGGCGGTCTTTTATCAACTTATATGTCGGAACGCGTCTTTGCAAGTACTTTTTTGCGTTTGTTTCAAATGGGGTGGTTTTGCAACCGTCATACGCGTGCTGTGCGAACGTGCCCCGGCTCGGATAAGATAGTGCGCGATAAAAAAGATGCAAGGAGGCATATATGGCAATCAAAGCCATCGCGATGGATATCGACGGTACGCTCACCAACGATCAGAAAGTGATTAGTCCGCGCACGCGCGAGAAGCTGCTCGCGGCGCAGGAGTCGGGCATTAAGCTCATTTTGGCTTCGGGCCGTCCCGCATGGGGACTGCACGCCTTGGCGCAGGAGCTCGACCTTCAAAACCATGACGGTCTGCTAGTCGCCTTTAATGGCGCGCATGTGGTCGACGCTCAGACCGATGAGGTCCTTTTTGACCAGGCCATGCCGGCTGACGAATTGCATCGCCTGATTGATCACCTGCGTAATTTTGACGTGATCCCTATGATTTCGCTCGGTCGTGATTTGCACGTCGAGGACTCGTACCATTGCATGATCACGCTGCCTGACGGCTCGCAGAAGAATATCGTTAAGTACGAGCGCGATGCGTGCGATCTTAAGATCCGCGAGGTGGAGAGCCTGCATGAGGTCGCTGATGCTTATCCCGTGGACAAGCTGCTGACGGCGGGCGATCCGGCCTACCTGCAGGCGCATTACGAGGAGATGTATGCGCCCTTTAAGCAGACGCTTTCGGGCATGTTTACGGCCGACTGGTACTTTGAGTACACGGCGCCCGGTATCGACAAAGCCCGTGCGCTCGAGGGTGCCCTGCCCAAGCTCGGCATCGATGCCAGCGAGGTCGTATCGTTTGGCGACGGCCAGAACGACAAGTCCATGATTGAGTGGGCCGGCACCGGTGTTGCCATGGGCAACGCCGTCGATGAGGTTAAGGCTGTAGCCCAGATGGTGACCGCCAATAACAACGAAGATGGTATTGCGGTGGCGCTGGATAAGCTGCTGGGCTAGAATCGCCGATAATGCATGGTTCGGGCGTCCGCTTGCGGGCGCCCTTTTGTTAGGGAGGGTGCCGTGTCCGCATTTCCGTTCGACGCCGTTATCTTTGACATGGACGGCGTCATTGTCGATACCGAGTATTACTACCTGGGCGAGACTGCAGCGTTTGCCAAGGAGCTTGGGCTTAATCTGACTCAAGAGGAGTTGAATGGGCAGGTCGGTACCTCGCATCAGTTCTTCCTGCATATGCTGGTCGATTGGTTTGAGCGCGCCGGTAAGGGGCATTTTACTGGCGAGGAAGCGTTGGCCCGTTGGGACGAGTGGGCGCATAAGCGTCCGCGCGACTATCAGGCTTTGATTAACCCAGGCGCCGTGGATACGATTCGAGAGCTGCCGCGCCGTGGCGTTCGCGTGGCGCTTGCTAGCTCGTCTCCGATGGATAGCATCGAGGAAGTGCTCAATGCGTGCGGGCTGTCGGATGCCTTTGAGTATGTGGTGAGCGGCGAGCAGTTTAAGGAGAGCAAGCCCGAGCCCGACATCTACCTGCATGCGCTGGACCTGCTGGGGCTGCCCGCGAATCGCTGCTGCTGCGTTGAGGATTCGGTGCCTGGCATCACTGCCGGCAAGCGAGCCGGCCTGACAGTTATTGCCAAGCGCGAGGAACGCTTTGGCTTTAGCCAGGATGCCGCGGACAAGATTATCGACCAGCTGCCGGAGCTGCTGGAACTCGCGTAGATCCTGGGCGGTACTGCTGTCGCAACAGTGGTTCCGTTGGCATAAGAGAGAGGAGCGGCGTCATGGCGTTTAACGTAAGCGCACTGGGATTTGGCGACAACGTCGTCGACTGCTATGAGCATATTCACACAATGTATCCGGGTGGCAATGCGGTGAACTTTGCCGTATATGCCAAGAAATGCGGAGCCGCGCGCTCCGCGTATATGGGCATCTTTGGTAATGATGCTGCTGCTGAGCATGTGATTGCGAGTCTTGAGGATGAGGACGTTGAGCTTGCCAAATGCAAACAGCTCATCGGCGAGAACGGTGCGGCACGCGTTACTGTGGTTGATGGTGATCGTGTCTTTCTTGGCTCCAACGAGGGCGGTATCCGTGGCGATGCGCGCTATGTCCTCGATCGCTTTGACCTTTCGTACATGAAGCAGTTTGATGTGGTTCATTCGGGCAACTATTGCTTTACCGAGCGTGAACTTCCCAAGTTGAAGGCCGCGGGCATCACGGTTTCGTTTGACTTCTCGGACGATTCGACCGACGAGTACTACGAGCAGATTGCTCCCTACGTTGACTTCGCGTTCTTTAGCGCGGCAGACGCTGCGAGCGAGGATGAGATTCGCGAGCGCCTTGCCTGGTTGAAGGGCTTGGGCCCATGTTTTGTGTCCGCAACGGCTGGCGCTGAGGGTTGCATTGCCTATGACGGCGAGCGTTACTATCGGCAGCATGCCAAGCCCGTGGCAGACATGAAGGACACCATGGGTGCGGGCGACTCGTTCCTGACTTCGTTCCTGATGTGCTATCTCGATTCCGCCAAGCGTGGCGAGGATGGTGCTGAGGCCATCGAGCGCGCACTCGACTTTGCGGCGGGGTTTGCTTCGACCGTATGCGGCATGGAAGGCTCCTGGGGCCATGGAGCGCCGATTTCCGAATAGGTGAGAGCAGTCCCGGTGAGTCGAATTGTCGCCTCCCTGGGACCCCGTGGGCAAAAAATGCCAAATATGAGTACTGTCACTAATTTAGTAACAGCGAAAAATAGCTTTTGAGGGCCTAGTTGAGTGCCTGCGGCCGATTAAAACCTGCTAAATATGGCTTTACCCATGCAAATAAGCCTTGATAATGAACGAATGTACATTATCAAGGCACTGTTTTGTTGCAAAATAATGTGACTAGCTTTGCAACAGTACTCATATTTGGCATTTTTTGCCCACCGGGGTCAGCGAAGGTCGAAAATGGAATGGGTATTTCCCAAAACAGCCGACTTGATGCTCTGCGTGTCGCATTTTTTGATTGCGGCAACGACTTCGGAGGTTCTCGCGAGCGAATCGACGAGTTGTCGCGCAGTGGTTTCCTTATTTTGCTCGGCTGGCGCATCGGTTTCGAGCAACAAGTGGTTGAGTGGAATCTGTCGTGCGTATTCGCGCCCGCGTTTGGTCGCAAGCATGCGTTCATTGATGGAAAAGAAGCTGCCTGCGTGGCGCGCACGGACGAGCTCATCCGAGGTACCGCTAAACCAGTGGAAGATGATGATAGGGGAGTTGGGATCGTCCTTTAGAAGGCCGCTCGACTCCAAAATGTCCAAGGCTGCCCCCGCCGCGCGAACGGCGTGAATGGACAGGACGCGCCCAGTGAGTGGGTGCTGCGATAGCGTCTGACAAAGCCGATCAAATGCCTGCGTCTGGATTCCTCCGGTGCCTGCAAAGCGTGACGAGAAGTCGAGTCCGACCTCGCCGATAAAGCGCTCTCGGCTGGCGAGCTCGCAAAGCAGGTCGACCTCGGCGGCCCCACATCGGCCATCGGCAATCCACCAAGGGTGGAGGCCGACGGCCGCAATAACGTTGGGAATAATGCCGGCGCGTTTATTTGCCGTTGCGAAATCGCGCGGATCGACGCCGCAGTCAAAGAGCCCCAGTCCCATCGCTGCGGCTTCGTGGGCAACGGCGTCCGGGCTGGCCATCAGGTCGAGGTGACAGTGAGTATCAAAGGACTGCAGCTCCATCGCGGTGTGCCTTGCTAGTCCAGGCGCTGGCCGTCAGCGCGTACGCGTTCGGTACCGCGCCCGCTGATCTGGCGGATAACCTCGCCAGCGATCATCTGGCCCATGATGGGCGGCATAAAGCTCGCAGTTCCCAGCTCGGTGCGCTCGTGGATGTTGGAAGGGTCGCGGGGCTGTGTCTTAACCGATTCCTCGCAGCTAAACAGTACATGTAGGCTCTTGATTCCGCGCTTCTTACATTCTTTGCGCATAATGCGGCTCATGGGGTCACGTACCGTATCGAAGATGTCGGCAAAGCGGAGGCACTCGGGATGGAGCTTGTTGGCCCCGCCCATGGAACTAACCAAACGAATGCCGTGGTCCTGAGCATATTTGGCAATGGTGAGCTTGGCCGAGATGGTGTCGATGGCGTCGACGACGTAGTCGAGCTTGCCGCCCGTCTGCTCCAAAACGCTCGCGAAGAAATCATCGATGTTGTCGCTCAGCAGGTATTCGGTACGTTTGATAACGGTGGCGGCAGGATTGATATCGTGGATCATGGCTTCCATCACGTCAACCTTGCGCTTGCCGACGGTGCTATGAAAGGCGATGGCCTGGCGATTGATATTGCTGGGCGCGATGATGTCCTTGTCCAGAATGACGAAATGACCGATGCCGCCGCGGGCGAGTGCCTCGCAGCAGTTGGAGCCCACGCCTCCGCAGCCGAGCACCAACACCGTAGCATCGGCGAGCTTATCGAGTGCCTCGCGGCCCATGATGATCTCGAGCTTGGTGTCGCGTGTCTCGATGGCGGCTGCGGCAATGGTTTCGGTCATAAATATCCTCCGATGGGGAAGCAGGTCGTGTTTTAGCTATCGCCATTATAGGTATTATTACGATTCCATTTGAACCCTTGGGGTTTGTTGAAATGGGATCGGGATTCGCATAAGATAAAGCAGATGGCACCCGTTGCAGCGGGTTGGCCAACTCCCAAACACGTTTGTAGCGTGAGAAGTGGCCGTCTTCGCATTACGCGGAGGCGGCTATTTTTTTTGAGTACAAGATTAGACAGTTAGACAAACATCTAAATATCGAGTATAGTGTGCGCGTCATGAGAGATGATGAGAGGAGGTCTTATGCCGGGAGAGGGTTTTAAGGCGCTTGCCGATCCAACGCGACGGCGCATTTTGGAGTTGCTGCGCGAGGGCAATTGCACGGCCGGGGAGCTTGCCGAGCATTTTGACATCAGCAAGCCGTCGCTGAGCCATCACTTGGCGACGCTCAAAAACGCCGGGTTGGTGACCGACGAGCGCCATGGCCAAAACATCGTATACAGCTTAAACACCACCGTCATGCAGGATTTAATTGGCTGGTTTATGGGCTTTACAAACACGGAAGGTGATAAGGATGAATAACGAAAACAAGGGCATTCACCCCACGGGGGTATCGTCGCGCGTGTGGATTGCGCTGGTCGCTCTGTGCGTCGCCAATGTCGTAGCGCACCTCATGGTGATGCCGAGCTTGCCTGCGCAGATTCCCACGCACTGGGGAGCGAACGGCGCCGTCGACGGTTGGGGCCCTAGCTGGATGGCCTCCGCGCTCGGCGTGCTGCCTCTGGCACTTCTTGCAATGTTCTGCGTGGTGCCGCGCATCGATCCCAAAGGTGAGGCATATCGAACCTCGGGCAAGTTCTATCAGGGCTTCGTAATCGCCTTTACCTTGTTCATGTGTGCCGTAAGCTGGCTGGGAGAGCTTACGGTCTGGGGCGTGGTGCCGGCGGTCGGTTCGGTCAACGTGCTGATTTCCGGTGCTATCGGTTTGCTGTTCATCGGCGTAGGAAACTACTTGCCGCGTGTGAAGCAGAACTATACGCTCGGTATCAAGACGCCTTGGGCGCTTGCCGATCCCGAGAACTGGCGCCGTACGCAGCGCTTTGGCGGTGCCTGCTTTATGGTGCTGGGTGTTGGCCTGATTGCGATGGGCGTGGCAGGTGCGGTGCTTTCGAATGAAGTCGTCGCCGCGGTGATTGCGGTTCTGGCGTTTGGTTCGGTCGGAGCCGTCTACGTCTACTCGTATCTGCTGTGGCGCAAATCTCAGCGAGCCGTTCGCTAAGGTTGCGGAAAACTAGCGTACGCAGTTCATAGTATGTTCCGGGGGACTTTTCCCAGGTAGTATTAGGGGGTATGGGCAACCATGCCCCTTTTTTCGTTAAGTTTCAGAGCTGGTTTTCTCATTTCGTTTCCACTAAAGCGAATCAAGAACAGGGAAACAGCAGGTAGAAAGGATAAAACAGGCATATGGCGGAGTTTATCTACCAGATGTATCAGGCTCGCAAGGCCCATGGCGACAAGGTAATCCTTGACGACGTGACCCTGAGCTTCTACCCCGGTGCCAAGATCGGCGTCGTGGGCCCCAACGGTATGGGCAAGTCGACCCTGCTCAAGATCATGGCCGGCATCGAGGAGGTCTCCAACGGCGATGCCAGGCTTACCCCCGGCTACACCGTGGGTATCCTGCAGCAGGAGCCGCCGCTCGACGACGACAAGACCGTCATCGAGAACGTGCGCATGGCATTTGGCGACATGATCGCCAAGGTCGATCGCTTCAATAAGATCGGCGAGGAGATGTGCGACCCGGATTGCGACATGGACGCCCTCATGGCCGAGATGGGAAAGCTCCAGGACGAGATCGACGCCGCCGACGGCTGGGATATCGATTCCAAGCTCGGCCAGGCCATGGACGCCCTGCAGCTGCCCGATTCCGACATGCCGGTCAACGTGCTTTCCGGCGGCGAGCGCCGTCGCGTGGCCCTGTGCAAGCTGCTGCTCGAGGCTCCCGACCTGCTGTTGCTCGACGAGCCCACGAACCACCTGGACGCCGAGTCGATCCTGTGGCTCGAGCATTTCCTGCAC
>UQWK01000013.1 GCA_900544725.1 uncultured Collinsella sp. | reverse complement strand
GGGTCAGCCCGTGGGAGGCCAGGGCGCCGCTGACCGGTGGACGGCACCGAGCCGTGCGCTAGAACTGAGAAGGGGGAGGCCTCGCGGCCTCCCCCTTTTTTGCGTTTAATAGAGAGCTGTAATACAAAACTCGGTTTCGTTTAGCGTGTCTTACTGTTTGGCTGTATTTTGAGTCCTTCTTTTGTATTTGCGCGATAATAACTCCCATTGGCGTTAGGGAGGACTTGATGTTTACCGTTTTTGTCTTGGGCAATATTGCTTCGGGTAAGTCGACTGCCTGCCGTTATCTCGAATCTCATGGCGCCATGCTTATCGATCTGGATGAGCTTGCCAAATCGCTGTATGTGCCAGGCTCCGATATCGTCAATGCCCTCGCGGAAGAATTCGGTTGGGACATTCTGGACGGGGAGGGCGGCATTCGCCGCAATGTCCTTGCCGCTCGAGCTTTCGCCTCTCCTGATACAGTTGCGCGGCTCAATAGCATTGTGCACCCTGTTCTCATTGAGCAGCTTTCGCTGAGGATTCTCGATCCTGTTTGCTGTACGGTTTCGTCCCCCCGTTACCCCTTTGCGGTTGTCGAGGTTTCTGCCCCGACTGGTTTTGAGGATGCTTTTGGCCTGGCTGATGAAATTCTGGTTATCAGCGCTCCTTTAGCAGTTCGTCGCGAGCGGGCCATTCATCGTGGTATGGAGTCCTCTGATTTTGATGCGCGCTCTGCATGCCAACCTGATGAGGCTTCGCTTTGCAATCTCGCTACGACGGTAATCGATAATGCGGCAGGCGATAACTCGCTCTTTGAACAACTGGACGCATGGCTTGCACGCCATGGCTTCGGGGATGCAGTGGATAAGGATGAGGCCGATGCCTAAGACACGTTTCTTTACGTGGTATCGCGTGGCGCCACTTGCCGTTATGTTCGTCTTCGGCCTTATTTCGCTCGTCTACTCGGCTGCTCCTGCCGCCTTCTTTAAGCCTTTGTATCCGATTGACTACGAGGCGTACGTAAAGCAATCGAGCATTTCGCATAATCTCGATCCGTATCTGGTGTGTGCTGTCATAAAGTCGGAATCGAATTGGGATCCCGAGGCTGAGTCGAATCAAGGCGCTCAGGGATTGATGCAGCTGATGCCCGAGACTGCCCAGGATATGATTGCCAAGGGTCTTGTCGATGGTAGCGAGTATTCAGCCGACAACCTTAACGATCCCGCTACGAACATCGAGTTTGGCTGTGCGTATCTTTCGTATCTTCTAACGTATTTTAACGGGTCGACTGACAGTGCCATTGCCGCCTATAACGCCGGCATGGGCAATGTCGACGGATGGGCGCAGCAGAGCACGTCGCTTCATAATGCAATCACCTTTCCCGAGACGCAGGCGTATCTGATTCGTGTCAATAATGCCTGGGTTCGCTACAAGACCCTCTATCCCGATCGGTTCGTATAGGACTATGCCTGCCGCCTGCGTATACTGCAGATATATGAGTTAGGAGTATCCATGGCGGAATTTGAAGTTGAACGTGTTGGAGGAGAACTCAAACGTTTTGGCGTTGAGGGCTCTGAGGTGCCGTTTAAGGTCGTTTCCCCATACGAGCCCGCTGGTTCCCAGCCCAAGGCCATTGAGTCGCTTGTGCAGGGCGTGAGGGACGGAGATCGCTATCAGGTTTTGCTGGGCGTGACTGGTTCGGGTAAGACCTTCACGATGGCTAAGACTATTGAGGCCCTGGGGAAGCCGACGCTGGTCATGGCTCCCAATAAAACGCTTGCCGCTCAGCTCGCGAGCGAGCTCAAGGAATTCTTCCCTGACAACGCCGTGGTCTATTTTGTGTCGTACTACGATTACTATCAACCCGAAGCGTATGTGCCGCAAAGCGATACATATATCGAGAAGGATTCCTCGATTAACGAAGAGGTCGAGATGCTGCGACATCAGGCGACCGCATCGCTGCTTTCTCGACGCGATGTGATCGTCGTCGCATCGGTCTCGTGTATCTATGGCATCGGCTCTCCCGAGGACTATGCGGGCTTAGCTCCGAACGTCGACAAAAAGGTGCCGCTCGAGCGCGATGACTTTATCCATGCGCTTATCGATATCCAGTACGATCGCAATGACTATGATTTGGCACGTGGCACCTTCCGCGTGCGCGGCGATGTCGTCGACGTGTATCCGCCCTATGCCGAGCATCCGTTGCGGTTTGAGTTCTTTGGCGACGAGGTCGAGCTGATTGCCGAGATCGACGAGGTCACTGGCGAGATGCTGCGTGAGTACGAGGCCATTCCCGTGTGGCCGGCCTCGCACTACGTGACTGAGAAGCCTAAGGTCAAAGCGGCTCTGAAATCAATCAGCGAAGAGTGCGAGAAGCGTGTGGCCGAGCTCAAGGCGACTGATAAGCTGCTCGAGGCACAGCGTCTGCAGCAGCGCACCGACTATGATCTCGAGATGCTCGAGACCATGGGTTTTTGTAACGGTATCGAGAACTACTCACGTCATCTGGACGGTCGAAAACCGGGCGAGCCGCCGTTTACCCTGATTGATTACTTTCCTAAGGACATGCTCTGCATCATCGACGAGAGCCATGTAACGGTGCCGCAGATCCGCGGCATGCACGAAGGCGACCGCTCGCGTAAGGTGACGCTGGTGGAGCATGGTTTTCGTTTGCCTTCGGCACTCGATAACCGCCCGCTTCGTTTCGATGAGTTTGAGGCGAGGATTCCCCAGTTCATCTACGTTTCGGCCACGCCGGGCGACTATGAGCTGCGGGTTAGCCAGAACGACGTTGAGCAGATTATTCGTCCGACTGGCCTGCTCGACCCCAAGATCGATGTGCGTCCGGTTCGTGGGCAGATTGACGATCTTGAGGACGAGATTCGCGAGCGCGTGGTGCGCAAGGAGCGCGTACTGGTGACCACGCTCACCAAGCGCATGGCCGAGGACCTGACCGACCATCTGCTTGATGCCGGCATTAAGGTCAATTACATGCATTCCGATACAGCGACGATGGACCGTGTCGAGATCCTGCGAACGCTGCGCGAGGGAAAGATTGATGTTCTCGTTGGCATCAACCTGCTCCGCGAGGGTCTAGACCTTCCCGAGGTCTCGCTGGTGGCAATTCTCGACGCTGACAAGGAAGGCTTCTTGCGCAACCGTCGTTCGTTGATTCAGACGATTGGCCGTGCGGCCCGTAATGCCGACGGCGAGGTCATCATGTATGCAGACGTTGTGACCGATTCGATGAAAGAAGCCATCGAGGAGACGCAGCGCCGTCGCGAGATTCAGATGGCATATAACGAAGAGCACGGCATTGTGCCCAAGACGGTTCGCAAAGCCATCAATGACATCTCGAGCTTTATTGCCGAGGCGGAGAAAACCGTTGGATCCAAGGGGCGTTCGAAGGGCGATTCTTTGGGCCACGGCGCATTCTATACGCCTGATGAAAACGGCGAGGGTGCTGCGCCGGAGACGGTGGCACCCGAGCAGACGCTTGCCGAGCAGCTGGAAGGGCTGCCGCATGACGAGCTCGTACGGATCGTCGAGACCATGGAGGAAGACATGCGTAACGCTTCCGCCGCCATGGACTTTGAGGAGGCGGCACGTCTGCGCGATGCCGTCGTTCAGATCCGGGCGATGCTTGAGGGCGCATCTGAGGACGAAACGATCGAGCGTTTGCGTTCGCAGGCTCGCAAGGGTTCTACCTTTGCTTCGGGTAGAAAACGCCAAGGTACACGATTCAGGAAGTAGCGAACAGGCCCCGAGTTCCCTGTGGAGCTCGGGGCCTGTGTCGTTCGGACGCGGGAGTTCGTGCACTAGAGGTCTGCTATCAGCGCCTCAGCGCAACGGATGCCGTCGGTGGCGGCACTCATGATGCCGCCGGCATATCCGGCACCCTCGCCGCAAGGGTAAAGGCCCGGAGTCGACACGGCGTGGCATGTTCGATCGCGGGTGACGGTGACCGGGGAGCTCGAACGAGTCTCCACGCCGGTAAGAACGGCATCGGGGCGGTCATAGCCACGCAGTTTCTTACCGAGCAGGGGAATTCCCAAACGAAGTGATTCGACGATATGCTGCGGGAGGGCATCGTCAATCGCCGTCCAGGTCACGCCAAGTGGATAGGTGGGCTTCACCTTTCCAGGTGCCGTGCTGGCGCGTCTAGCAAGGAAATCTCCGACGAGCTGTGCCGGTGCGTTCCAGTTGGAGCCACCCAGGCGATAGGCGGCTCGCTCGCAGGCGCGCTGGAGCTCAATGCCTGCGAGCGGATCATCGCCGGGAAGGTCGTCAGGTGTGACGTTAACGAGTAGGGCGGCATTTGCGTTGCGTCCGTTGCGAGCATTGAGACTGGCGCCGTTAACGCACAGATGGCCCTGCTCGGAAGAAGCCGCGACAACCTGTCCGCCGGGGCACATGCAAAACGAGAACACGCTGCGGCCGTTGGGGAGATGGGCGACAAGCTTGTAGGGGGCTGCTCCGAGTGCCGGGTGCCCCGCCGAAGGGCCATATTGGGCACGGTCGATGTCGCGCTGTGGATGCTCGATGCGCACACCCATGGCAAAGGTCTTTTGCGCGAGGGCAACGTTATGTTCTTTGAGAAGCTCGAATACGTCGCGGGCGGAATGGCCGCAGGCGAGAATGAGGTGCTTTGTGGCGATCGTCTCGCTTGTGGTCTCTTGGGGCGGTTGGACATCGACGCCGGTGATGGCGCCAGATCCATCGGTTCGAATATTGACGAGCTTTGTTCGATAGCGGACGGTTCCACCGAGTTGCTCGATGCGCTGAGAAATGTTGGTGACGACGGTGGGGAGGATGTCGGAGCCAATGTGCGGCTTGGCGTCCCACAGGATGTCGCGAGGTGAGCCCGCTTCGACGAAGGTTTCAAGAATCAGTCGATGGGCAGGATTCTTGGTTCCCGTGTTGAGCTTGCCGTCCGAGAAGGTCCCTGCGCCGCCCAGGCCAAATTGGATATTGCTTTCGGGGTCGAGGATACGCTCCCTAAGAAAGAGGTCAATTGCTTCCGAGCGGCGAAGTGCGGGGTCGCCGCGCTCGATGAGCAGGGGTTTAAGGCCAGCTTCGGCAAGGGTCAGGGCGGCGAAGAGACCGGCGCAACCGGCGCCGACAACGACGGGACGACCCTTGGGTGCATTCGGGACAGGGTTGGGGAATGAAGGAGCCTCGCCTTTTACCATGCGGATGCGCGAGCGGTCGCGCTCGGCGACGCGGTCGACCACCTCCTGCTCGAGTCGGGAGCTTGTCAACTCAACTCGAAAGCTCAAAATAAAATGGACATCTCGCTTTTTACGGGCGTCGATTGACTTGCGATGGAGCTCTATGGTTTTAATCTGGGAATCCTCGCATCGCAGGGCTCGTTTGACGGCGCGTCTGCCAATAGCAAGGCAGGCGGTTTCGTCGCCGGCCTCATCGAGTGACGCGTGGACTTGGGTGATTTCGATCATCGAGGTCTCCTTAGATGCAAGAAAGAGGCCGCCCGGTGTCCCAGACGGCCCGAATGCGTTTTGATTATAGACTGCGCGGCTATAGGCTGCTTGCAGCGCGAATGCCCGAGCTCCAAGCCCACGCAAGGTTGAAACCACCGCAATCGGCATCGATGTCGAGCGCCTCGCCACAGATGTAAAGTGGGGCGCCTGCCGCGTTGCTCACGCAGAGATTGGGAGCCGAGACGCTCTCGATGGGCACGCCACCGCGCGTGACCTGGGCCGAACGCTCCTCTGTCGTTCCCTCGACGAGCAGCTTAAAGTGCTTGAGGATTGAGACCAGATGGATGACGTCGTGCGACCCGGGGTGGCACTGTTCGAATGCGGTGCAGACAACGCGAGAGAACTGCGGGGCGAGCATGCCGTCGAGCCAGCGGGGGTCGCGGGGCGAAAAGCCGCCGAGCAACGCAACTCGCTGGTTGAGCATATCGAGCAACTCGTCTTTGGAGAGGTCGGGGAAAACGTCGAGCAGAATCGTGTCATCGCGCTGGAGGCGACGGGAGAGGTTAAAGGCGGCGACACCCGAGATGCCAAAGGTTCGGAAGAGCACTTCGCCGTCTTCGCACCAGAGCTCCTCGTGATTGCGGGTGAGCGTCAAACGTGCGCGGACGCGCAGGCCATCCAGTGTCTTGAGCGCAGTCTGGTCGCCGAAGACCGATGCCGACACGGGGCAGAGGACGGGGTGCTGCGGTGTGAGGGAAAGGCTGAACGTCTTCGCGATGTCGGCGGGGCTGCCGCCCGTAGCGATAATCACGGCCTTTGCCTGCAACGTCTCGTTCGTGCGAGGGGTGTCGGCGAGCGCCTTCCGAAGCGAGCGGACCTCCGTTTTTCGGTCGTCGTGCTTTTTTGCCTTGAGTGCTCGCGCGGGACGGTCTATTTGGAGTGCCCAGCCCTCGGGGCCTTTGAATGCCGAGGCAACGTTTGCTCCACAGATCAAGGTGATACCCAGGTTGTTGCAAGCGTTGAGAAGCGCATCGCGCACCGATTCGGCACGAAGGGAGCGCGGATACAGCCGGCCCTCCTCGGAGGTCGTCATGATGCCCAGCGAGGAGAAGAAACTGCCGAGCTCTTGCTCAGGCTGGGGACCCATGACGGATTCGACGAATGCGGGGCGGTTGTATCGCTGGAAATCAATTGATTCGTTGGAAAGGTTGCAGCGGCCGTTGCCGGTCGCAAGGAGTTTAAGGCCGCAGGCAACATCGCGCTCAACGATGCAGGCGCTTTTGCCTGCGCGTGCGGCCGTAATGGCGGCGGCGAGACCCGAGGCCCCGCCGCCGATTACCAAGACGTCATAGGAGGCGTTTGTGTTCACTTAGGCCTCGGCGGTCTCGTGCGGGGCAATGGCCTCGACGGCAGAGACGGCCTGGGGCAGCATACCGTCGGGCAGTGCGGTCTCAACCTCGCCCTTATCGCAAGCTTCGGCGAGTGCCGGATTGATGGGAAGCTGCCCCAGGATCTCGAGGTTGTAGCGCTCGGCGACCTCGGGGAGCTTGCTCTTGCCAAAGACTTCAATCTTCTTGCCGCAATCGGGGCACTCGATATAGCTCATGTTTTCGACGATTCCCAGAATGGGAACGTTCATCTTCTCGGCCATGTTGACCGCCTTGGCGACAATCATCGAGACTAGATCTTGCGGGCTCGTGACGATGACGATGCCATCGACGGGCAGCGATTGGAAGACAGTGAGGGCAACGTCGCCCGTTCCCGGAGGCATGTCGACCAGCAGGTAGTCGATGGGGCCCCATGAGGTTTCGCTCCAGAACTGCCTGATGGCACCCGCGATAACCGGACCGCGCCAGAGGACGGGGTCGGTTTCGTTTTGGAGCAGCAGGTTAGAGCTCATAACCTTGACGCCGTGCTCGGAGATTTCGGGCAGCATAAGGTTGCCGAGAGCATGGACGTGACGTCCGCTCATGCCGAACATCTTAGGGATAGAGGGGCCGGTAATATCGGCATCGAGGACGCCGACCTTGTGACCGTGGCGGGCAAGCTCGGTGGCGATGGCGCCGGTGACGAATGACTTGCCGACGCCGCCCTTACCGGAAAGCACGGCGATAACGCGCTTGACCTCGGACAGCGTATTCTCCTCAAATTGCGACGGCGACGTTTGCCCGCCGGCTGCCTGTGCGTGCTCGCAACCCATGTTTGACTCCTTTGTATATGTTGGGGCCTGAGCCCCGCGGTGTGACACGAGCGTCATTGTACCCTCGTTTGCGAGCGGGAGTCATTTGCGATGCATTTGGGCCGAGCGTGCTTGCAATACGATGGACCCAAGCGAATGGGCGGGCTTACTGAACTTTGCTGGCGAACTCGAGGTATTGCATGCGCTGCAGCTTGTCGATCGTCGAGGTGTAGGGGCTGTCTTCAGATTCCAAGTCGTAGCGCAGCCCGTCGGCACCGAGATAGCCAGCGACATTGATGGTGGGCACATCTGACCTTGTTGCAAGCAGGGCCTTTTGATAGTCGGTGAGCGGGGCGCCGATCTTATTAAGGGTAATGGCTGCAATCTCGTTTGCCCCGACGGTGTCGTAGACGTTGAGCTCGGTATTGCCGGCGATTTCATAGTTAGCCCAGACGAAATAGGTCGACTGATAGACACGGTAAGCGTGGCTTGCCGTGTCTTCCTGAGGGTACAGCTCGTCGTTGAGAGTCGTTGCGGCGCTCGGCTGATGGTCGCCAAAAAAGACAAGAACAACCGGTCTGCCGATATTGCGGAGCTCGTTGATAAAGTACTCGAGGTCCCGGTCGGATGCGTTGATGCAGGTGAGATAGGTGTTGAGCGCGCTATTGGCGCCCTCACTGGCTCCCTCGACCCAATAGTTTGTCAGCTCTTCGGCGGGAACGGTGCCATAGTCGTAGCCGCCGTGATTTTGCATCGTGACGTCAAAGATGAACTGCGGCGCTTCGTCGGTTCTAAGCAGGTCGAGTATCTTGTCGTAGGTGGCGTAGTCGCATACGCCGGCATGGTAACAGGGCGCACCTTCGAAATCGCCGATTGAAAGAAAGTCTCCAAAGCCCAACTGCTGATAGATTTTATCTCGATGGTAGTTGACGGGGTTTTGCGGGTGCATAGCGGTAGCGGTATACCCAAGCTCTTTAAGGTCCTTTGCCAGGTTGTTGACGCCATTCATCTGATACAGCTGATAGGGGATCTTGCCTAATCCGACAAAGGCCGTTGTCGCTCCGGTCAAAAATTCGAATTCGGAGTTTGCCGTTCCGCCACCGGTGACCGAAGCGAGCATGGTGCCGCGAACAAGTGTGTCGGGAAGCGAGTTGTAGAATGCGGGGCCGGTGTACCCGGCCGCCTGGAGCTGCTCAAAGCACGAAAGGTCGCTAAAACTCTCGTTCATGACGGCAACAATCGTTGGCTTGATTTCATTGAACTGGGCAACGGCAGCCGCGCGCTGCTCGCTCGAGCCATACGTGCTGTCGTAGGCGGCGGCGAGCTCCTGCTCGATGCTCTGCGCCTCATCGGGCGTATAGTCTTCGGGCTTCTCAATGGGCAACTCGTTGACCATTTCGGTGAACGAAGTGATAAAACCCTGAGACGCATATGTGGTGATGGGCTGCCAACGGTCAAATCCAAAATCCAGCGCCTGCTCCAAGTCGATGCTGGAAAAGCCCGAAAGCCCCACAACGGTCACTAGCAGAAAAGCGCAGAGGTTAGCGGCGATTGCGGGGAAGACATGGGTGGACGTACGGAGCTTTCGCGGTCGGATAAGCGAAAGAAGCCCCAGGGAAATCTCCAGCAGGGCGAGAGAGGTTACGATTCCGGCGGTAAAGGTAAACTCGTATCCCTCGCTCACCTCCATTGCGGTGCCAAGGGCCAAGATATCGCTTGGCAGGATGGCTTCGCCTTTAAACGTTATGACGAAGTGCTCGGCAATGCCAAGGATGCAACAGATGATGGGCACGAGGGTCATGACGCCTCCATGACGCTGTCCCAGCAAATAAAGGGAGAGTAGAACCGTCGCGAGCAGCCCGACGGAAAACCCGAATGAGTTGGCGGGAATGCGATAGAACGTTTCGTTGCAGGCAATTTCGAGTGAAACGAACGAGAGCGCTGAAACAGCGGCGATGACAAGGATGTCACGGCAAATACAGGCAACCGTTCCCGTCGCAAGATCGGTTTGGTCGATAAGTCCCGAAACCAAGGGCTCGACAAGAAGTATGACGGCGGCAGCACCGAGTGCCGAATAAGAAAGGACCCATAGGGAACTGTCCTCATTTACGAGCAATTGATTCGTAATCCATGCAGCTACCATGCCGAGCGGGATGAGGAGCGTCGCGCACCAAAGGGCGCGAAAAACAGGCGGCTGTTCCTTTCGTTTGACTGAAACGCATATGCGTGCGATGACAGCGGCCACGATAAGGACGGCGATGAATATGGGCAGATTGGCCATGTCACTCGAAGTGATTTCAAGGGGGATATCTTCGGTCATGGACGTTCCTCTGTTACAGCAAATTAAGTTCATTATTAGATTACTGTAACCTTTTCCCGGCATTTCGAGAAACAAAGCACCCGATACGCAAAGCAAAAGGTCTGCGAATCTTGTATTACGAACATCTGTGCGCGTCGAGTGCGCTAAACTCATCGTCAGTGTGATTTGAAGTTGTAGGAGGCAAGGAGCTTCCATGTCTGATTCTTCTATCGTTATTCGCGGCGCGCGCGAGCATAACCTGCGCGATATCGGTGTTTCCATTCCGCGTGACCAGCTCGTGGTCATAACCGGTCTTTCCGGATCGGGCAAGAGCTCACTGGCGTTCGATACCATCTATGCCGAGGGCCAGCGCCGTTACGTCGAGAGCCTTTCGAGCTATGCGCGTCAGTTTTTGGGCCAGATGGACAAGCCCGATCTGGACTCGATTGACGGTCTGTCGCCGGCTGTGTCGATCGATCAGAAGACGACGTCCAAAAACCCACGCTCGACGGTGGGCACCGTAACCGAGATTTATGACTATCTGCGTCTGCTGTTTGCTCGCGTGGGAACGCCGCACTGTCCTGAGTGCGGTCGTGTCATTGAGCGTCAGACGACCGATCAGGTCGCCGACAAGGTGCTGGCGGCGGGGGAGGGCCGCCGCGCGTTTGTGTTGGCGCCGGTGGTTCGTGGACGCAAGGGCGAATACGCCAAGCTGTTTGAGGACCTGCGTGCGGAGGGCTTTAGCCGTGTGCGCGTCGACGGCGAGGTGCGCTCGCTTGACGACCCTATCGACCTGGACAAGAAGTTCAAACACGACATTGAGGTCGTGGTTGACCGTATCGTGATTCGAGAGAACTCCCTGGGTCGCATTGCCGAGTCCGTTGAGCAGGCGACGGCACTGGCGCACGGTAACGTGAGCGTGTACACGCTGCCCGACCGCGACGCTCCCGAGGGAACCGAGGGCGAGCTGCTGGAGTATTCGCTGGCGCTGGCGTGCCCGGAGCACGGGCATTCCATCGACGACCTGCAGCCGCGCGATTTCTCGTTCAACGCGCCCTATGGTGCATGTCCCGAGTGCGACGGCCTGGGCTTTAAAAAGACAGTCGATGCCGAGGCACTGATTGAAGACCCCTCAAAGTCGATTGCCGACGGAGTCTTTGGCAGCCTGTTCGGCAATTCCAACTATTATCCACAGATTTTTGCCGCGGTCTGCAAACACTTTAAGGTGAGTGCCGATACGCCATGGGAGGACCTGCCCCCGCGGGTGCGTCGTGCGTTTTTGGATGGCATGGGCGACACGAAGATTTCGGTCGACTATCAAAAGCTCGATGGGCGTCGCAGCCAGTGGGACACTAAGTTCTCGGGTGTGCGCAACATCCTGTACGAGCGCTACAACGAGACGACGAACGAGAACACCAGGACTCGCTTGGAGAAATACATTCGCGAAGAGCCATGCTCGAGCTGTCATGGTGCTCGCCTGCGTCCCGAGATGCTTGCCGTCACCGTGGGCGGCAAGTCCATTTACGACGTCTGCTGCCTGTCGTGTCGTGAGTCGCTCGAGTTTTTTGAGGGCCTGGAGCTTACCGAGCGTCAGCAGTTTATCGGCGGTCGCATCGTCAAGGAAATCCTGGAGCGCCTTCGTTTTCTGGTCGATGTCGGACTCGACTATCTGACGCTCGATCGCGCCTCGGCGACGCTTTCCGGCGGTGAGGCACAGCGCATTCGCCTGGCAACGCAGATCGGCGCCGGCCTCATGGGCGTTCTGTACATTCTGGACGAGCCGTCGATCGGCCTTCACCAACGCGACAACGAGCGCCTGATCAAGACGCTCGAGCGCTTGCGCGATATCGGTAATACCGTTATCGTCGTCGAGCACGACGAAGATACTATTCGCGCTGCCGACTACGTGATCGATATGGGTCCCGGCGCGGGCGTTAACGGCGGACACGTGGTCGCCGCGGGAACGCCTGCCGATATCATGGCGTGCCCCGATTCCATGACGGGTGCTTATTTGACCGGCAAGCGGATGATCCGCGTGCCCGATGAGCGCCGCAAGCCCGGCCGCGGCTGTCTTAAGATCACGGGCGCCCGCGCTAACAACCTCAAAAACGTTACCGCCAAGATTGAGTTCGGTACGCTCACAGTCGTTACCGGTGTTTCGGGATCGGGCAAGAGCTCCCTGGTCACCGATACGATTGCGCCCGCGCTTACGAATGCCATCCATCGTTCGACGCGTCCCGTGGGGCCGTACAAGAAGATTGAGGGCATCGAGTGCATCGATAAGGTAATCGATATCGACCAGTCGCCGATCGGTCGCACGCCGCGTTCGAACCCTGCGACCTATATTGGCTTGTGGGATGATCTGCGTGCGCTATTTGCAAGCACGCCGGAGTCGAAGGCGCGCGGCTACTCGCCGGGACGTTTCTCCTTTAACGTAAGCGGCGGTCGCTGCGAGGCGTGCAAGGGCGATGGCCAGATCAAGATCGAGATGCACTTCCTTCCCGATATCTATGTCCCCTGTGAGGTATGTGGCGGCAAGCGTTATAACCGCGAGACACTCGAGGTTACCTACCGCGGCAAGACGATCTCGGACGTGCTCGACATGAGTGTCACCGAAGCACTGGCTTTCTTTGGGAATATCCCGCAGATTAAGCGCAAACTGCAGACCCTATATGACGTGGGTCTGGGCTACGTGAGCTTGGGCCAGCCCGCTACGACGCTTTCGGGCGGCGAGGCGCAGCGCGTGAAGCTCGCCAAGGAGCTTCATCGTCGTCAGACAGGTAAGACGTTCTACATTTTGGACGAGCCTACAACCGGCCTTCATTTTGAGGATGTTCGCCAGCTGCTCGACGTTTTGCAGCGCCTGGTCGATGCGGGCAACACGGTTCTGGTGATCGAGCACAACCTTGATGTCATCAAGGTTGCCGACCGCCTGATCGATATGGGCCCCGAAGGCGGCAATGGCGGCGGAACCGTCGTGGTCTCAGGCACGCCGGAGCAAGTCGCGGCATGTTCGCAGAGCTACACGGGCAAGTTCTTGGCGCCGCTGCTCAAGCGTGACCGTGAGCGTCAGGCGCAGCTCGACGTACAGTAAAGAGACGTTGTAGTACCGAAGCGCCGCCGATTCCTTCTGATTCGGTGGCGCTTCTGTGTGTCGAGATGGCATATGCGGCGGAATTGGCCCTATACTTAATCCTTGCGTCGCTCTGCGAGGGAAAGGATGTGCCATGGCAAAGGCTGTTAAGACGCCGAAAACCAATGCGATGCGCGAGCTGGAAAGCGCCGGCATCTCCTATGTTCTCCATACGTACGAAGACGATGGCGATGAATCGTCAGGTCTGGGCGTCGCGATTTCCGAGCAGCTTGGCGAGGAGCCCGGTCAGGGATTTAAGACCCTGGTCTGCACGACGCCGTCCAACGACCATGTCGTGTGCTGCATTCCCGTTGCCGACGAGCTCGACCTCAAGGCCGCCGCGCGCGCCGCAGGCGAAAAGTCGCTGACCATGATGCATGTCAAAGATTTGCTTGCCGCGACGGGGTATGTCCGCGGCGGTTGCAGCCCGGTCGGTATGAAAAAGCGCTTCCGGACGCTGATCGATGAGACATGCGTCCTTTGGGATACCATTTTTATCTCGGGTGGCAAGCGCGGCTATCAGCTTGAGCTTGCTCCCGATGACTTAGTTGCATTTTGCGGGGCGACGGTTGCCCCGATCACGAGAGAGGACTGAGCGATGCCGCAGGAAGAATCAAAGCGCGGAGCTCACTTTGCAAAAGGGTCGGCTCCTCAGGCGACCGCGCCCGAGGCTGCTTCGTTCGATAACGAGATTCGAAACGCCTGGTCCGCTGCCGCTGACCCGGGCGAGACGGCCGTGTACTTGCGTGCCGCCGGTGCCGGCACGGCGCTTCCCCGTACGGTTCTTTCTTCGGCTCGTCCCGATGAGACGGCTGTCTTTTTGGCCGCCGCTCAATCGAGCGCCAGCGTGACGCCGGTCGCCTCCGAGGCTCCTCGTGTGCCGCGTCCCGATGAGACGGCGGTGTTTTTGATGGCAGCCCAGGGAAAGAGCACGCCGCAGAGCGCTCCTGTCGCTCGTTCCGCCAAGCCCGCGGTTCATGATGATGACGAGCCGCTTCTTTCGGATGACGAATGGTCGCCGCTTGGTTCGACCGATCCCGTCGAGGGCGTGGCCATCGACGGTGATGACGACTGGGACCCTCTGTCGTTTTCTGCCCGAACCGTCGCCGCCAAAGAAGTTGACACGGTGTTTGGCGACCATGTCATATTCGATGATGATGCCGTATCCGGTAACAACATGCCGAACAGCGATGACGCCGCACCTGCTGATGACGCCGTTTTGGTTGACGATCCCTTTGCGATGACCGGCTCCTTTGCCGTCGTGGACGATTTGCTGCCACAAGATGAGGTTCATGAGGACTCTCAGGACGACGTAGACGATATGGGTTCTTCGGACTACTCCACGGTTGGTCGTTCTGCTGGCCTCATGACCGTGCTGACCATCGTGTCGCGCGTCACCGGGTTTATCCGCACGTGGGCCATGGCGGCCGCCATCGGCATGTCGCTGCTCTCGTCCTCCTATCAGGTTGCCAACAACCTGCCCAACATGCTCTACGAGCTCGTGATGGGTGGCATGCTCGTTACGGCGTTTTTGCCGGTTTATATGGGCGTGAGGCGCGAGCAGGGCCGCGAGGCATCGAACGAGTATGTCGGCAACCTGCTCGGTATTCTGCTTCTGGTGCTGGGCGGCATCTCGCTGCTGGGCACCGTGTTTGCTCCCGGCTTTATTTGGACGCAGTCGTTCCTTTCGGGTAATGGCGACAGCATGGATACCGCTGCGTTCATGTTCCGCTTCTTTGCTATCCAAATTCTGTTTTATGGCTTGGGCTCGGTGTTCTCGGGTGTTCTCAACGCACACCGCGACTACTTCTGGTCGACGTTTGCCCCGGTTCTCAACAACGTCATCGTCATCGCCAGCTTTATGGGCTTTGCTCCTGTGTCTGCACAATTTGGCGAGCGGGTCGGCATTATCTTGATCGCAGCCGGTACGACCCTCGGCGTCTTTGTCCAGATGGCCTGCCAGATTCCCGCGCTCGGCAAGCATGGCGTGCATCCTCATATCCATATCGACTTTAAGGACCCCGCGCTGCGACAGACGATTGCGCTTGGTATCCCGACGCTGCTCGCCACGGTGTGCATGTTTGTCTCGACCTCCATTACCAATGCCGCCGCGCTGGTGGTGCAGCCCGAGACCGGCCCTTCCGTCATCGCATATGCGCGCCTGTGGTACACGCTGCCCTATGCGCTGATCGCCGCCTCGCTTTCGACGGCACTCTATACCGAACTCTCTCACGATGCGCAGGAGAAGGATTACGACAGCGTCCGCACGGGCATTTCGCGCGGTGTCGCCCAGATGCTCTTCTTCCTGATTCCGTTTGCGATGTACCTGATCGTCTTCGCCCGTCCGCTCAACATGATCTACTGCGCCGGCAAGTTCGATGAATCCGGTGTGGCGCTGGTGTCGGAGTTCCTTATCTATCTGGCACTTTCCCTGCCGCTCTACGGCGTGGTCGTGCTGATGCAGAAGAGCTTCTCGGCCCTGCTCGATATGAAACCTTATAGCCGCTATTGCCTGTACTCCGCTATCGGTCAGGCCGGTTCGGTGCTGCTGTTTGGCGTGGTACTGGGCTACGGTATGCCGGCAATTGCGCTTTCGTACGTCGTTGACTACGTGGTCTTGGTCGGATGTTCACTGTGGTGGCTGCGCCGTCGTCTGCATGGCCTTCAGGTCAAGTCTATCCTACATGGCGGTTTCTTCGGCCTGTTGTTCGGTGGCTTGGGCGCTGCCGCGGGCGTCGGCGTCATGTGGGCACTTGAGCACTTTGTCGGAATGCTTGGCAGTTCGATCCTTATTACCCTGGGCTACGTTTGTGTTGCAGGCGTCGTCTCGCTCGCCGTGACTTTTGGCCTTGCCTTCGTCTTTAAGATGCCCGAGGTCTCGGCGCTGCTTCGTCGCAAGTAGGTGCATGTGGCAGGTCACGACAACATTCCAACACTTGCCGAACAGGTTTCGCGCGTTCCCACGCAACCCGGCTGCTACCTTTGGAAAGATGCCAAGGGCGATGTCATCTATGTGGGCAAGGCAAAAAACTTGCGTGCCCGTATGCGTCAATACGTGACGCTGCAGGACGAGCGTCAAAAGATTCCGCTCATGATGCAGCTGGTGGCGAGCTTCGACTATATCGTGGTGGAGACCGAGCACGAGGCATTGGTGCTCGAGCGCAATCTGATTGGCCAGTACCATCCGTACTTTAACGTCGATCTCAAAGACGATAAAAGCTATCCCTTTATCGCCATTACCAAGAGCGACTTGTTTCCGGCTATTAAATACACGCGAGAGCGTCATAAACCGGGAACGCGCTATTTTGGCCCCTATACCGATAGCCGTGCGGCGCGTGAGACCATCGATACGCTACGCAAGGTTATTCCTATTTGCTCGGCATCCTGTGCGGAATGGCGCCGCTGCCGCCGCATCGTCGAATCTCATAAGGGCGAAGAAGACATCGTCAATATGATTTGCGCGCAAAACGGGCGTCCCTGCTTTGACTACCATGTCGGGCGCGGACCGGGCGCATGCGTCGGCGCGATTTCGCCTGCCGACTATGCCAAGAACGTCAAGCGTGTCGAACGTTTCTTGTCGGGCCATCGCAAGGATGTCGTCGACGAGCTTACGTCCGAGATGACGGAGGCAGCCGAGACGCTCGATTTTGAGCGTGCGGCGCGCGTCAAGCGTCGCCTGGAAGTCATTAGGGGCCTGGACGATCGCCAACAGGTCGTTTTTCCGTCAAGCGTCGATATCGACGTCATCGGCTTCTATCGAGAAGAGACTATCTCTGCCGCCTGTGTCTTTGTCGTTCGCGAGGGCCGAACGGTTCGAACTTGTGAGTTCATCCTCGATAAAGGCCTGGATGTCGACGAGGAAGAGCTTCAATCTGGCTTTCTTAAGCGCTATTACGACGAGACGGCTGATATTCCAGCCGAGATCAATCTCTCTGTCGAGCTTGAGGATGCCGAAGCGTTGGGGGAGTGGCTTGCGGGCAAGCGAGAACGCTCTTGCCATCTCCGTAGGCCACAGCGCGGCGAAAAGCACCGCCTGCTCGATATGGCTTCCAAAAATGCGCGCCATGCCCTCATGCGCTACATGATGCGCACGGGGTATGCTGATGATCGCACCAATCAGGCGCTCCTGGAGCTCGAAAGCGCGCTGGCGCTGCCTGCGCCGCCGTTGCGCATCGAGTGCTTCGATATCTCGACGTTGCACGGCACCTTTACCGTCGCTTCGATGGTGGTATTTACCAACGGCCGTGCCGACAAGGGCCAGTATCGTCGCTTTAAAATTCAGGCCGAATTGGACGAGGCGAACGACTTCGTATCGATGTCCGAGGTCCTGGGGCGTCGCTATGCTCCCGAGCGCATGGCGGACGAGCGCTTTGGCTCGCGCCCCGATTTGCTCGTAGTCGATGGCGGCAAGCCGCAATTGACCGCTGCAATTAAGCAACTCGAGGCACTCGGTCTCGATATACCAGTTTGTGGCTTGGCAAAGGCCGATGAGGAGGTTTTCGTGCCGTGGGACGAGACTCCCGTCGTGCTGCCGACCGGCTCCGCTTCGCTTTATCTGATCAAGCAGGTTCGCGATGAATCCCACCGATTTGCGATTACCTTCCACCGCGAGTTGCGCGATAAGGCTATGACGGTTTCGGTTCTTGACGACGTTCCGGGTGTGGGACCCACCAGAAAACGGGCCATTATGCGCCATTTTGGCTCGATGAAGCGTTTGCGCGCAGCAAGCGAGCAGGAGATTGCAGAAGTTCGAGGCGTTCCGGCCGACGTCGCCAAAGCGGTCCACGAGGCGCTTGTTGCATGGAATGCCGAGCGCGCCCAGGCATCGGCCAACCGTTCCGAAATCTAAACGTGCTTCTAAATAACTGATATATATGGTTGGCCGATTTGCAATCATTTATTTCGCGGCGATTACCTGTCGATTTCGGGTTTTATTAACGCTAAAACGTTTGACTAGCCATGGTGAATAACCCTGCTATCCTGCGGGTTGACGAAGACTGATATCTCACCTTGTCGATACATACTGTCTGTCGAATCATTTGTCAATGAATTCGGTGAACGGTAGTAAATACCGTTCAAGCGTATGTATGTATCGGTCACCGAGCGCGGCACCTCAGTTGGGTTCGTCGGTAGGTAAGGTATATATCGTCCGCAAGTTGCGCGGGGGCAAGTCTAGGTGTCCCCGGGTAAGATTCTCTATTGATAGGAGAAGACATGGCCATCATCAACAAGGGTATGTCCAGGCGTTCGTTCCTCGGCCTCACCGGCAGCGTCGCTGCTGTCGCAGGGCTTGGTCTCACTGGCTGCGGTGGCAGCTCTAGCGACGAAGGTTCCGCTTCCGGTTCCACCGATTCCGCCAACCGTGGCGGCGGCGTGATCACCGCTGGTTCCGCTTACGCTCCGTCCAGTTTCGACCCCGCCAGCACCGGCTCCGCTGTGGGCCTGGGTGCTAACTGGCACGTCATCGAGGGCCTCTACGGCATCGATTACCACGACTACAGCACCTTCAACGAGCTCGCCACCGACGATCCCAAGTCCGTGGACGACACTACCTTCGAGGTCACCATCCGCAAGGGCGCAAAGTTCTCCGATGGTACCGAGGTCACCGCTGACGACGTCGTCGCCTCCTACACCGCCTGCGCTGCTTCCGCTACCTACGCTCCGTTCTTCCAGCCCTTCGAGTCCATCGAGGCCAAGGACGCCAGCACTGTAACGGTCAAGACCAAGGTCCCCAACTTCTCCCTGCTCAAGGATCGTCTGGCCATCATCCGTGTTACCCCGGCCACCCAGGCCGAGGAGGATCGCGCCAAGCAGCCGATCGGTTCCGGCCCCTGGATGTACGACTCTATCTCCGATACCGAGATCACCCTGGTTCCCAACCCCGAGTACAACGGTGAGTATGCTGCCGAGGATAAGAAGATCCAGTACAGCATCCTGACCGACCCCACCGCTCGCGTTACCGCTCAGCAGGAGGGCTCCACGCTCGTTATGGAGCTCGTCACCGCTGACGCCGTCGACCAGCTCGAGAGCGCTGGCTGCAAGATCGATAACGTTCAGGGTTTCGGCACCCGCTTCATCATGTTCAACGTCGCCAAGGAGCCTTGGAACAACGTCAAGGTCCGTCAGGCCGTCATGTACGCGCTCGACACCGAGAAGATGATCACCAACACCTTCGCCGGCCTTGCCACCGCTGCCAGCTGCTACCTGCCCAAGAGCTTCACCAACTATCATGAGGCTTCCACGGTGTACAAGACTGACGCCAAGAAGGCCAAGAAGCTCATCGAAGAGTCTGGCATCACCCCGGGCGCCATCACCCTGCGCACCACCGATAACGAGCAGATCAAGGGCATGGCCGCTCAGGTCAAGAACGACCTCGACGCTCTCGGCTTCGATGTGACCATCCAGACCGATACCTCGCCGGCCACCTACGCTGCCATCGACGGCGGCGAGGCCTACGATATCCTTCTCGCTCCTGGCGATCCGTCCTGCTTCGGCGCCGACCCCGACCTGCTGCTCAACTGGTGGTACGGCGACAACGTCTGGATGCAGACCCGTTGCCCGTGGAAGGATTCCGCTGAGTGGGCGAAGCTCCACGGTCTCATGGACGAGGCTCTTGCCGCCGAGGGCGACGAGCAGCAGAAGAAGTGGAACGAGTGCTTCGACATCATCGCCGACAACGCTGTTCTGTACCCCGTTGTCCACGTCAAGACCGTTTCCGCTTCCTGGGACGATCCGTCCACCGCGCCCAACGGCGAGGCCCTCGATGGCTTCAAGGGCATCGGCACGACGAGCATGTCCTTCAGGGGCGTCGCGACCGTCAAGGCCTAAGACTCGCTTGAGTCATATGTGGGGCGTCGGTCGTAAGGCAACGTCCTCATAGTTGAAACAAAGACCCGGGCGGCAACGATGTCGCTCGGGTCTTGTAATGAGTATCCGTACTCATATACCAGTTGGTCCTACCGACAAAAGAAAGGGGAGAGAACGTGAACAACTTGCTACGTTTGATTGGAAGGCGTCTTGTGGCGCTGCCGATCATGGCATTGGGCGTCACCGTCCTGGTGTTCTTCCTTATGTCGTTCTCCAAGACCGACCCCGCCTACACGGCGTTGGGTGACGGTGCCTCGCCCGAGGCGGTTGCCGAGTACCATGAGAAGTATGGTCTGGACGACCCCTGGCCTGTGCGCTACGTGCGCTATATGGGCGATTTGATCCATGGCGACATGGGCACCTATGGTGCTGCTCGCAACTCCGTTGCCAAGCGCATCTCCACGGCCCTGCCCGTCACGATGCAGCTGACCTTCATCGGCCTTGCCATCGGTGCGGTCGTTTCGTTTTTACTCGGCGTCATCGCGGCACTGTATCGCGACAAATGGCCGGACCAAGTGATCCGCGTCTTTTCCATCGCCGGCTTGGCAACCCCGTCGTTCTGGCTTGCCGTTCTGTTGATCCTGCTGTTCTCTTCCTACCTTAAGATGCTTCCGGCATCGGGTGCTCTGCCTCACTTCACCACGAATCCGGCTGGCTATCTGGGACGTATGATCATGCCCGCTATCGCCCTGGCATTTCCGCTGACGGGCCAGATGACTCGTATCGTGCGTACCGCCATGGTCGAGGAGCTCGATAAGGATTATGTCCGTATGGCTCGCGGCGCCGGCGTTCCCGAGAAGGTCGTCGTCGGCATCAACGTTCTTCGCAATGCGCTGATCACCCCGGTCACCACCCTCGGTCTTAAGATCGGTTACCTCATGGGCGGCGCCGTCGTCATCGAGGTTATCTTCAACCTCCCCGGCATGGGCACCGCGATTCTGCAGGGCGTTCAGGGCAACGAGGCGAACCTGGTTCAGGGCGTCGTTATCGTCGTTGCTCTTGCCTTCATCATCATCAACATCGTGGTTGACATGCTCTACCTGCTCATCAACCCGCGCATCAGGACGGTGTAGATTATGGTAAAGATTCGAGAGAAGCAAACCGAGCAGCTCGAGAAGGCTGCCTCCAAGGGGCTCAAGCTCGGTGGCTGGAAGAAGATGACGCTGTCTTCTAAGATTGCCGCCGTCGTGTTGGTGCTGGTCGCCCTGACTGCGATTCTGGCGCCCCTTCTTGCCCCCTATAGCCCGGTCGAGATTTTTACGGCTCGCCAGGCTCCCGGCAACGGATTTATCTTCGGTACCGACGATAAGGGTCGCGACATTCTGTCGCGCATGCTCTACGGTGGTCGTTACTCGCTGATTATCGGCTTTGGCGCCACTGCCATGGCTCTGGTCTGCGGCTCGGTCGTGGGCGCCCTTGCGGCGGTTTCGCGCAAGGCCGTTTCCGAGACGATCATGCGTATCCTGGACATCATCATGTCCATCCCGGGCATCGCCCTCGCGGCCGTCTTCGTCTCCATCCTGGGCAACTCCGTGCCGTCGATCATCTTCGCCATCGGCTTTATGTACACTCCGCAGATTGCCCGTATCGTGCGCGCCAACATTGTGTCCGAGTACGGCGAGGACTATGTCCGCGCGGTCATCGTTTCCGGCGCCAAGGCTCCGTGGATTTTGATCAAGCATGTTCTGCGTAACTGCATCGCCCCGATCATGGTCTTCACCGTTACCCTGGTCGCCGACGCCATCATCTTCGAGGCCTCGCTGACCTTCATCGGCGCTGGTATCCAGGAGCCCACCGCTACCTGGGGCAACATCCTCGCCGATGCTCGCGGTGGCGTGCTTGCCGGTCGTTGGTGGCAGGCACTGTTCCCGGGCCTTGCCATCATGATCACGTGCCTGGCGCTCAACATCCTGTCCGAGGGCATTACCGACGCCATGGCCGCTGCTCCCTCCGCCGCCCTGGATCCGACCGACTCCTCCAAGCGCCGCGAGGCAGACCTGCTGGTCTCCGACCCCGTTCGCGCCTACAAGGAGCAGGCCCAGTCCCTCTCCGCTCGCCTTGGCGCCCTGCGCGATGTCGAGCTCAAGCGTGACGATCGCCATGTGCCCGACGAGTCTGTCGAACCGATTCTCTCGGTCCGTGACTTCTGCATTCAGTTTGAGCATCACGGCGATATCAACGTCGTCGACCATGTCAACTTTGACGTCCGTCCTGGTCAGACCATGGGCCTGGTGGGCGAGTCCGGTTGCGGTAAGTCCATCACCACGCTGGCCATCATGGGCCTGACCGACGATGACGAGCACCTTTCCGGCCAGGTCCTCTGGGAGGGCCGCGACCTGCTCAAGATGAGCAAGAAGGAGTGGTTCGGCCTGCGCGGTACCGATATCGCTATGGTCTATCAGGACGCCCTGTCCTCGCTCAACCCCTCCATGCTCATCTCTGCCCAGATGAAGCAGCTCACCAAGCGCGGCGGCACCCGCAGCGCCGAGGAACTCCTGGAGCTCGTGGGCCTCGACCCCAAGCGTACGCTCGAGAGCTACCCGCATGAGCTTTCCGGTGGCCAGCGTCAGCGTGTCCTGATCGCTATGGCCCTTACCCGCGACCCCAAGCTGGTCATCTGCGACGAGCCCACGACCGCTCTGGACGTTACCGTCCAGAAGCAGGTCATCAAGCTGCTCAACGACCTTCAGGCCAAGCTCGGCTTTGCCATGATCTTCGTCTCGCATGACCTGGCGCTGGTCGCCGAGGTCGCCCATAACATCACGGTTATGTACGCCGGTCAGGTTATCGAGCAGGCGCCCACCAAGGAGCTGCTCACTAACCCGATCCACGAGTACACCCGCGGTCTTCTGGGCTCCGTTCTGTCCATCGAGAGCGGTTCGGGCCGTCTGCACCAGGTACCCGGCGCCGTTCCGAGCCCGCGCGATTTCCCCAAGGGCGATCGCTTCGCGCCCCGCTCGAGCCATCCGCGCATTGGCCTGGACACCCGTCCGGTCTTCAAGCGCGTGCCCGGCACCGAGCACTTCTATTCCGAGCTCCCCGACGAGGTGCTCAAGGCAAATGGTTTGACCCCTCACGCGGAGGTGATGTAGATGAGCGAGACCGCAGTCAACGGCGTCGAGCCGATCATCTTCCTTGATGACGTCCACGTCACCTTTAGGACCCGTACCGGCTCGATTCTGCACCCCAACCTGGTTCACGCCGTCCAGGGTGTAACGATTAAGCTCATGCCCGGTCAGACGATCGGCATCGTCGGCGAGTCCGGTTGCGGAAAGTCCACCACCGCCAACGTCATGTGCGGCCTGCAGGCCCCAACGAGCGGCAAGGTCTACTTTAAGGGCAAGGACGTTACTAAGCGTACCGCCGAGGACCGTCGTCACATGGGCCGTGTCATCTCGGTCGTGTTCCAGAATCCGGCTACGGCGCTCAATCCCCGCATGGTCGTTCGCGAGCAGCTGCTCGACCCCATGCGCGTCCACAACCTGGGTACCGAGGCCGAGCAGGAGAAGCGCGTCAAGGAGCTCCTGGAGCTCACCGGTCTGCCCAGCTCTGCCGCCGAGGTTCTTCCCGGCCAGCTTTCGGGCGGCCAGCGCCAGCGCGTCGCAATTGCCCGTGCCCTGTCGTTGAACCCCGATGCCATCATCGCCGACGAGCCCACCTCGGCTCTGGACGTTTCGGTCCGCGCGCAGATTCTGAACCTGCTGACCGACCTTAAGAAGGAGCTCGGCCTGGCCATGGTGTTCATCAGCCATGACATCCAGACGGTCCGCTATATCTCTGACGACATCATCGTTATGAATGGCGGCAAGATCGTCGAGCAGGGCGAGGCCAAGCAGGTCTTCCAGCACCCTCAGGACCCCTACACCAAGATGCTGCTCGGTGCTGCGCCGTCGCTGCTGCATCCCAAGCTCGGCGAGTAGCCTCGCCTTCCCTCCCGTGCGCCCGGTTCCCTTGCCGGGCGCACCTCCGTTGCGATTTCGAAAGGTTGGGTTCACGAGCCATGCCAAGTGCTCAGGAGCTACAACAGCAATTTGGTGGGTATCGGGGCGCCATGCCCCGTCCATCAGATTTCGATCTCTTTTGGAAGGACCGCATGGCCGAGGCCGACGCCGTCGGGCTTGACTATGCGATCGAGACGGCATCGGTCACCGATGCCGTGACCTGCCAGCTTTTCGACCTCTGGTATACCGGCATGTGTGGCGCTCGCCTGCATGCCAAGTACCTTAAACCCGTCTCGGACGAGCCCGTGCCATTGGTACTTCAGTTCCATGGGTATCCGGGTGCAAGCCGCAGCTGGTTTGAGCAGGCGTCGTTTGCGGGCATGGGCATGGCACTCATCGCCCTCGACTGCCCCGGCCAAGGAGGTCCCTCCGAGGACATTGGTGGATTTGAGGGCACAACGGTCGCGGGCCATATCGTCGCCGGTATCGACGGCGATCCGGCCAACCTCTACTATGTCCGCTTGCACCAAGATATTCGCATCCTGTGCCGCATCGTTCGCGAGCTCGAGGGCATCGATCTTGCCCGTGTGTTTGTGAACGGCGCGTCGCAGGGCGGCGGTTTGGGCATTGCGACCTGTGCACTTAACAGCGAGCTTATCAATCGCGCCGCCATCCTCTATCCCTTCCTGTCGGATTTCCGCCTGGTCTGGGATTTGGATGCCGACGACATTGCCTACGAGGGCCTGCGCTATTGGTCTCGCTGGTTTGACGAGGACTCGACTCGTATCGACGAAGCCTATGCCAAGCTGGCGTACTTCGATTCCAAGAACTTTGCCCCTATGGTCAAATGCCCCGTGCTGTTTGGCACCGGCACAGCCGATACCGTCTGTCCGCCAGCGACGCAGTTTGCGGTCTATAACAACCTGACCTGTGAAAAGCGTCATGAGTTCTTTGAAGGCTTTGGCCACGAGGAGATTCAGGATTTTGACGATCTGATCATTCCGTTTTTCTGCAAGGGAGGGGAGGCTCATGTCTAAGTGCGAGAGCAATGTCAATGAGCTGATTGTCTCCGACCTTGTGGGGATTCCCGGAACGGTCTCGTCAAGGCTCGCTGATTTCCGGGATTGGCGCGGTGATGCTTCTGCGGATGTTTCCGAATTAGAGATAGCCGCTTCGGACCTTGAGGTTTGCGGGCCGACTATTACGGCGATCGATTTCGCCAATCCGTATGCCCGCTACTCCGAGGTTTCCTTTGAGCTTGGTGGCGATGTGGTCCACGCGCGTTTGATCGAGCCTGCCGGTCGCGCCCGAGCATCCGAGCTTGTGCCGCTATGTCTGATGTTTCACGACATCGACCGACCCGTGCGGGGATGGCATCACATGATGAGGTTTGCGGCCATGGGATATGCCGTGCTTGCGCTGGACGATGAGGCGATTGGATCCAGCGAGCTGCAGCAGGGGATTGCCTCGCCTGCTTTTGTCGAGCGCGTCCGTTGGGGCTGCGCGTTGGCGAAGGTCGCGCGCAATCTTGATGGCGTGGACCCCGACCGCATTTTTGCATGGGGCGAGGGTCTAGGCGGTGGAGTCGCGCTGGCGGTTTCTGCTCTGGACGAGCAGGGCCTTGCCTGCACGGCGGTTGCCAATCCAGTTCCCGGTGGCCTCGAGGTGCTGTCGTCTCGTGTGCGCGGCTCGGTGCTCATGGGCACTTCGCTCATGGATACCGTGAGCGACCCCAAGGGTCAGTTTGCCGTATTCAACGGTTTTGAGTGTGACCGGAGGCATATCATCTATGCCAAATACGCTCACGAGCGCATCAATGCGTTCGAAAACGAAGTCGTCGACTTCTTTAACCAAACGTTCTACCCGTGTTCTTTGGCCTAGACGGCCTGGACACTGCCAACAAGAGTGGGCGGCATAGGGCTGCCCGCCAGACAACTAAGGAGATTCTTGTGGCAACTCAGAAATTCACCGGCGTTATCCCTCCCGTCGTTGTTCCCGATACCGAAGACCACCAGCTCGATGTTGCCTCCTTTGAGCGCAGCATCAACCGCATGATCGATGCCGGCGTCGATGGCCTGTTCTTCCTGGGCTCCTCGGGCGAGGTCGTCTTCTCCACCGACGAGCGTCGTCGTCAGATCATCGCCGAGGCCGTGCGCATCGTCGATCACCGCGTGCCTGTTCTGGTCGGCATCATCGACACCGAGACCGAGCGCATGATCGAGCACGGCAAGGTCGCTCAGGAGCTGGGTGCCGACGCGCTTGTCGCCACCTGCCCGTTCTATGCCCTGCAGGGCATGACCGAGGTCGAGGAGCACTTCCGCATCCTGCACGAGGAACTCGACCTGCCCATCTTCGCCTACGACATCCCCGTGTGCGTCCACACCAAGCTCCCCTGGAAGCTCCTTGCCAAGCTCGGCGCCGAGGGCGTCCTGGCCGGCGTCAAGGATTCCTCGGGCGATGACATCTCGTTCCGCTACCTCGTTCAGGAGAACGAGAAGAACGGCCATCCGATGAGCATCCTCACCGGTCACGAGGTTGTTGTCGACGGCGCCTACCTCGGTGGCGCCGACGGTTCCGTCCCGGGTCTCGCTAACGTTGAGCCCGAGGGCTACGTGCGTCAGTGGAAGGCCGCTCAGGCCGGCGACTGGGCTACCGTCAAGGCCGAGCAGGATCGCCTCAACGAGATCTCCCACATCTGGGATGTCACCTCGGGCGTCCAGGGCTATGCCGGTGGCGTCGGCGCCTTCAAGACCGCTATGAACCTCATGGGCATCTTCGACAGCCCGACCATGCCGCGCCCGGTGAAGGCCATGACCGGCGAGAACGTCGAGGCGATTAAGAAGGTCCTCCAGGACAACGGTCTCCTGTAAAGCTTCCCCAGGCACCCGATCTTGGGGCTCAAGTGGTCGGGCGTGACCCATTAGGTCAACGCCTGACCACTTTCACCCCAACCTCGGGCACCTGGAAAACCTTTACCGCGCTGTGGCGGCTAGTCTGACGGCGCATTTCCTGTAGTTGTTTTTATCTCCTAAGGAGAGCGACATGGAGAACAAGTACGTTTGCTCCGTCGATATCGGCGGCACCAAGATTGCGACTGCCATTATGGAGTATCCGGCTGACGGTAGCGTGCCCCATCCCGTATTTGAGGCCGAGGTTCCTACCGAGGCCCAGGAGGGCGGCGAGGCCGTCTTCCAGCGTATCGAGGCGTCCATCAAGGCCGCTCTTGAGGCGAATCCCGATGTCGAGGTCCTCGGTGTCGGTATCGGTGCCGCAGGCGTCGTCGATCCCAAGACGGGCGCCATCGCGTATGCCAACGAGATCATGCCCGGCTGGTCCGGCGTTCAGTTGGGGCCGCGCCTGCGCGAGGACCTTGGTCTTCCCGTTGCCGTGGTGGGAGACGTGCAGGCTCATGCTCTGGGCGAGGCCCACTGGGGCGTCGGTAAGGGCAAGTTCTCCGTCTTGTGCCTTGGCATCGGTACGGGCATCGGCGGCGCATATGTCGAGAACGGCCGCGTGATGCAGGGCTTCCATGGTGCTGCCGGCCATATGGGCCACATCGAGTGCTCGGCTGCTGCCGGCATTCCCTGCGCCTGCGGACGTTCTGGTCATCTTGAGTCGGTTGCTTCGGGCACTTCCATTGGTCGTATGTACGATGAGCGCTTTGGTCGCGTCGACCCCAGCCGTCCTTCGGTCGGTCGCGATGTGAACGACCTGTGCCGTGCGGGCGACGCAAAGGCGACCGAGGTCATCCATGACGCCGGCTTTGCGCTGGGCGCCAGCTTGGGCTCGCTTGCCAACATCTTGGATCCCGAGGTCATCGTGCTTTCGGGAGGTGTGATTCACCAGGGTCCCGATTGGCGCTCGCAGACGTGGAAGGACTCGGTGCACGAGGGCTATGCCAGCCAGGCGCTCGACCCACTTCAGGACACGCCGATCCTCATCGGTTCTCTGGAGGGCGACGCGCCGCTTATCGGTGCCGCCGAACACCTTCTTGCGTCGTTGAAGTAAACATAACTACCAAGTGCGCCTTCTGAGGTGCCGCAGATTGACGTGAAAGAGGAGCGAAGCGTACTTTGGTATGCGAGCGACGGTTTGAACGTCAAGGTGCGGTGTCTCAGAAGGCTGTTTTGAGAAAGGTTGAGTCGAACATGACCGTTGATCCTTTGATCCAGTCCCTAAAGGGCAAGCTCGTCGTGAGCGTTCAGGCCTATATGGGCGAGCCGCTTCGTACGCCCGAGACCATGGCTCAGATGTCTCGCGCCTGCGAGCTTGGTGGCGCCGCCGCTATTCGCTGCCAGGGTCTTGCCGACATCGCCGCCATTAAGGGCCGCTGCGAGGTTCCCGTCATCGGCCTGTGGAAAGATGGACACGAGGGCGTCTACATCACGCCGACGCTGCGTCATGCTCGCGCCTGCGTTGCCGCTGGTGCCGACATCGTGGCAATTGATGCCACTGATCGCCCACGTCCCGATGGCAAGACCGTCGAGGACACCTTCCGTCCGCTGCACGAGGAGGGCGTGCTCCTGATGGCCGACTGTGCCACCATCGAGGATATTCGTCGTGCTGTCGACATGGGCTTTGACCTGGTGTCCACCACGCTTTCTCATGGTGTTGCCGCTATCGATTGCACCATGGCCGACGGTCCCGATCTGCCGCTCCTGCGCCAGGCGACCGAGGAATTTCCCGGCCTTCCCATCATCTGCGAGGGCCGCGTGCACACGCCCGAGGAGGCCCGCGCCGCGATTGATGCGGGCGCCTGGGCAGTTGTCGTGGGCACTGCCATTACGCACCCCACGAGTATTACGAGTTGGTTCAAAGCCGCGCTTGAGGCGTAAGACGGACCTCGTATCCGCTCAGGGCGGTATACTCATTAAAGGCAATTGACCGCGCGGGATCCGGGTTGCTGGGTCCCGCGCTTGTTTTTAGGAGGCAGCACATGCAAAAGGGAGATGCCATGGATGCGGCGGAGCGCTCGGAGCGCATCCCCGATATCGTCATCATCACCGGAATGTCCGGTTCGGGCCGAACGCAGGCCATGCATGTGTTCGAGGACATGGGCTACTTTTGCATCGACAACTTGCCTCCGCGCCTCATCGCTCAGCTTGCCGAGCTCGTCGGCATCAATACGGGCGTGGGCAGGCATCTCGCCGTCACCTGCGACCTGCGCAGCCAGGGCTTGTTCGATGAGCTGCTCGATGCCGTTGCTGCACTCGAGGAGCGCGAGATGAGCTGTGACATTGTGTTTCTCGAGGCCTCAGACGAGGTGCTGATCCGTCGTTATAGCGAAAACCGCCGCCGCCATCCCATTGCCAAGCCGGGGGAGACCACGGCCGATGCGATTCAGCGCGAGCGCCTGCAGCTGCAGGGTGTGCGCGATCGAGCCGATATGATCATCGACACGAGCCGCCTGCACACCTCTGCCCTGCGCAACAAATTGCGCATGGCGTTCTCCGAGTTGTCCGACCAGCAGCTCATGGACGTCCACGTGTTCTCGTTTGGCTTTAAGCACGGCATGCCCGTCGAGGCGGACATTATGATCGACGTTCGCTTCCTGCCCAATCCGTTCTACGATCCCGAGATGCGCACCATGACCGGTCTCGATAAGAAAGTCTCCGACTTTGTTCTGGACCATCCCAAGACCCAGGAGTTCTGGAAGGCCTGGACGCAGCTGCTCGATACGGTCATGCCCGGCTATATCGCGGAGGGCAAGCCACAACTTTCTATTGCCATCGGCTGCACGGGCGGCCAACACCGCAGCGTCGCCATCGCCGAGGCCACGGCACGTTATTTGGAAGGCGCCCAATATCACGTGAGCATTTCCCATCGCGACCTGTCGCGCGCCAACACGAAAGCATAGGCCTGCATGTCGTTTACCGCCGAGGTGCGTGACGAGCTCGCGCGCTGCGAACCCGAATGTGAATACTGCGATTTGTCGACGCTTGCCGCCCTGACGCGTGTCAGCGGTACACTTTCGCTGGCCGGCTCCGGGCGGTATCGTTTGACGGTCGCGACCGAGACGGGCGCCGTCGCACGCACGATGATCACACTGACGCATCGCATCCTTAAGCTCAAAACGGAATTTACTGTTCGTAAATCGGTCTTGCATAAGGTCCGTAACTATCTCATTACCCTGCCCGATCAACCCGACCTGGACAAGGCTCTGGTGCTGCTGGGCATTCTAGACCGCAGGGGAGGACTCGTCGCCGGTGTTCCCCGGCACATCGTTGCCCGTCCCTGCTGCAGGCTGGCCTACATCCGCGGCGCGCTCATCGCCGGCGGTTTCGTGGCCGATCCCCGCGGCGACTTTCATTTGGAGATCGCGGTGCAGGGCGAGCAGTATGCCCGGGGACTTTGCGATCTATTGGAGCAGATTGGGGTCCATGCGCGCGTTAACGCGCGGCGCGGATCCTTTGCCGTCTACATTAAGAGCGCCGAGGAGATCGAACAGCTCCTAAAGCTGGTCGGCGCCAAGCGCAGCGTTGCCGAGATCGAGGAAGCGCGCGCGGTAAAATTGGTTAAGAACGACGTAAACCGTCGCGTGAATGCCGAGCTGGCCAATCAGACCAGAAGTGCGGGTGCCGCCCAGCATCAGCTTGCGTTGATCGACGAGCTCGAACAGCGGGGTTTGCGCGACACGCTTCCGGACGCCTTGGCGGTCTTTTGCGACCTGCGCGAGCGCTATCCCGATCTGTCGCTGCGCGATTTGGGGGAGATGGCTGACCCTCCCTTGTCGAAGTCGGCCCTCTATCATCGCGTTTTGAGGCTTGAAAAGCTCATTGAAGCAAACAAGTAGTTGAGCGAAACTGCTTATATAGGGATTGAACTGCTGTTTTACTCTTTAAAACGTTTTAACGTAAATTTGATTTTCAATTTCGAGCATTCTCGTGAAATTCAAGTCAAAAAAAAGGTATATTAGGCGAGTGGTTAGTTTGTGGGCCTCAACGGCGGGCGCTGTAGCTTGCGGGGGCCTTACGAAAGGAGACACAATGGCAGTAAAGGTTGCTATTAACGGCTTCGGTCGCATCGGTCGTCTGGCTTTCCGTCAGATGTTCGGTCATGAGGGCTCCGAGATCGTCGCTATCAACGACCTCACCTCTCCCGATATGCTCGCTTACCTGCTGAAGTACGACTCCACGCAGGGCAACTATGCTCGCGATCACGAGGTCGTTGCTGGCGAGGATTCCATCACCGTTGACGGCAAGGAGATCAAGATCTACAAGGAGGCCGACGCCAACAACCTGCCTTGGGGCGACCTCGACGTCGACGTCGTTCTCGAGTGCACCGGCTTCTACACCAGCAAGGCTAAGGCTCAGGCCCACATCAACGCTGGCGCCAAGAAGGTCGTCATCTCCGCTCCGGCTGGCAGCGATCTGCCCACCATCGTGTACAACGTCAACCATGAGACGCTGACCGCTGAGGACAACATCATCTCCGCTGCTTCCTGCACCACCAACTGTCTCGCCCCGATGGCCAAGGGTCTGAACGACTTCGCTCCCATCGTGTCCGGCATCATGACCACCATTCACGCCTGGACTGGCGACCAGATGCCGCTCGACGGCCCGCAGCGCAAGGGCAACAAGCGTCGTAGCCGTGCCTGCGCCGTCAACATCGTCCCCAACACCACCGGTGCTGCCAAGGCTATCGGCCTGGTTCTTCCCGAGCTCAACGGTAAGCTCATCGGTGCCGCCCAGCGCGTCCCGACGCCGACCGGCTCCATCACCAACCTCTACGCTGTCGTTGACAAGAAGGTCACCGTCGACGAGGTCAACGCCGCTATGAAGGCCTACGCTGCCACCATCTCCGAGACCTTCGGTTACAACGAGGACGACATCGTCTCCACCGACATCATCGGCGAGACCCACGGCTCCATCTTCGATGCCACTCAGACCATGTGCTCTGACCTCGGCAACGGCCAGACCCTCGTTCAGGTCACCTCTTGGTACGACAACGAGAACTCTTACACCTCTCAGATGGTCCGCACCATCAAGTACTTCGAGAAGTTCGTTGCTTAATTTAGCTTTTAGCGAATAGCTCGTTGAGCGTCTAAAGAAGGGCGCGGCCTTATAGGGCTTACACCCTAGGGTCGCGCCCTTTTTATAGGAAATCGTCTGCCGTAATGGGAGGCAGACACGTACGAAAGGTAGAAGCAAACATGGCCTTTACCAAGAAGACCGTCCGCGACATCGATGTCGACGGCAAGCGCGTTCTCGTCCGCGTTGACTTCAACGTGCCTATCAAGGATGGCGTCGTTGGCGACACCACCCGTATCAAGGCTGCCCTGCCCACCATCAACTATCTCGTTGAGCACAACGCTCGCGTCATCCTCATGAGCCACCTCGGCCGTCCCGATGGCACCGGCTTCCAGCCTGAGCTCTCCCTTGAGCCTGTCGCCAAGAAGCTCGCCGAGCTCTCTGGTCTCGACGTTGCCTTTGTCGCCGACACTTACGGCGAGAAGGCTGCCGAGGCTGTCGCTGCCGTCGAGCCGGGCAAGGTTCTCGTTCTCGAGAACGTCCGCTTCGATAAGCGCGAGAAGAAGAACGATCCCGAGATCGCCAAGAAGCTCGCTTCCTATGGTGACGTCTTCGTTCTCGATGCCTTCGGCACCGCTCACCGCGCCCAGGGTTCCGTCGTGGGCCCCGCCGCTTACCTGCCTGCCGTCGCCGGCTTCCTGCTCGAGAAGGAGGTCGACACGCTGACCGGCATCTTCGCCGAGCCCGAGCGCCCCTTCGTCGCTATCGTCGGCGGTTCCAAGGTTTCCTCCAAGATCGGCGTTCTCGATCACCTCATCGACTCCGCTGACACCCTGATCATCGGTGGCGGTATGGCCTACACGTTCTTCCTGGCTCAGGGCCTGTCCGTCGGTCAGTCCCTCAAGGAAGAGGACTGGGTCGAGCGTGCCGGCGAGATGCTCAAGAAGGCCGAGGAGAAGGGCGTCAAGATCCTGCTCCCCATCGACAACCGCGTTGCCGATCACTTTGGCGAGGACGCTGTTCCCGAGGTTGTCGCTTCCGACGCTATCCCCGACGATCGTGAGGGCATGGACATCGGCCCCAAGACCGAGGAGCTCTACGCCGAGGCCGTCAAGGGCGCCAAGACCGTGTTCTGGAACGGCCCCATGGGCGTCTTCGAGTTCGACAACTTCGCTCACGGCACCCAGGCTATCGCCGAGGCCGTCGCCGAGGCCGACTGCACCTCGATCATCGGCGGTGGTGACTCTGTCGCGGCTGTCAACAAGTTCAACCTGGCCGACAAGATGAGCTGGATCTCCACCGGTGGTGGCGCTTCCATGGAGCTCGTCGAGGGTAAGGCCCTGCCCGGAGTGGAGGCGCTTCTCGATGCCTAATCGCACCCTTCTTATCGCTGGTAACTGGAAGATGAACAACGACGTCGCCGAGGCCGCCAAGCTCGCCGACGAGCTGGCTCAGGCTCTGCCCGAGGTTCCGGCTGGCGTCGAGGTGCTCGTCTGCCCTCCGACCATTGACATCACCACGGTTCATGACCGCATTCAGGCTGCCCCCATCGTCCTCGGTGCACAGAACGTGTACTGGGAGGCCAAGGGTGCCTTCACCGGTGAGTCCTCTTGCGACATGCTCAAGTCCGCTGGCTGCACCTACTGCATCATCGGCCACTCCGAGCGTCGCGACTACTTCCACGAGACCGACGAGGATCAGAACAAGAAAGCCAAGGCCCTCGTTGCCGCTGGTCTTGTTCCCGTCTTCTGCTGCGGCGAGTCCCTCGAGGTCCGCGAGGCTGGCACCTATGTCGAGCACGTCGTGAACCAGGTCAAGGCTGGCCTTGCTGGACTTGAGATCACCTGCCCCAAGCAGGTCGTCGTCGCCTACGAGCCCATCTGGGCCATCGGCACCGGAAAGACCGCTACCGCTGAGGACGCCCAGGAGGTCTGCGGCGCTATCCGTGAGACCCTCAAGGAGATGTTTGGCGAGGAGCTCGCCGACGGTATCCGCGTCCTGTACGGTGGTTCCGCTAAGCCCGGCAACATTGCCGAGCTCGTCGCCAAGCCCGACGTTGACGGCGCCCTCGTGGGCGGCGCTTCGCTCAAGGCTGCCGACTTCGCCTCTATGGTCGTCAAGGCAGGCGAGTAGGACATATGGCACAGCGTCATCTTCCTGCACTCCTGATCATCATGGATGGCTGCGGCCTTGCTCCGGCCGATGGCGAGAACGCCGTCGCCGCTGCCAAGACGCCCTTCCTTGATAGCCTGTACGAGAAGTATCCTCACACCACGCTCGGTGCTTCGGGCGAGGACGTGGGCCTTCCCGACGGTCAGATGGGCAACTCCGAGGTAGGCCACCTCAACATCGGTGCCGGCCGCATCGTGTTCCAGGAGCTTTCGCGCATCAACAATGCCATCAAGGACGGCTCCATCGCCAAGAACGAGGTCTTCGTCAAGGCTATGGACGACGTCAAGGCTGACGGCAAGACTCTCCACCTCATGGGCCTTATGAGCCCTGGCGGTGTTCATTCTCACATGAACCACGTCGAGGCTCTGGTCAAGATGGCTGCCCAGCATGGCGTCAAGACCGTTCGCGTCCACGCCTTCATGGATGGCCGCGACGTTGACCCACAGTCCGGTGCCGGCTACATGAGCGAGTTCTGCGCCTTCCTGGCTAAGATCTCCGAGGAGACCGGTTGCGACGCTCGCGTTGCCACCGTTTCGGGCCGCTATTGGGCCATGGACCGCGACAACCGTTGGGAGCGCATCCAGCGCGCCTACGACGTCATGGTTAACGCGTCCGATGCCGATACCGACCCCGTTGCCGGTATCAAGGCCTACTACGAGAAGGATCCGCGCGGCGACGAGTTCGTCGAGCCTTTCGCTGCCCACAACGAGGGCATCCACGAGGGCGACGCGGCCATCTTCTTCAACTTCCGTCCCGACCGCGCTCGTCAGATGACCCGCGTGTTCACGGACAAGGAGTTCGACGGCTTTGAGCGCGAGCAGATCAAGCTCTCGCACTTTGTGACGATGACCGAGTACGACCCGACGTTTGACGTCGAGGTCGCCTTCCCCAAGACGTTCCCCGAGAACGTTCTGGCGGACGTTATCGCCGCTAATGGCCTGAAGCAGCTGCACACCGCCGAGACCGAGAAGTACGCCCACGTGACGTTCTTCCTCAACGGCGGCATCGAGGAGCCCAAGGAGGGCGAGGAGCGCGTGCTCGTCGCTTCCCCCAAGGTCGCTACCTACGATCTGCAGCCCGAGATGAGCGCTCCCGAGGTTACCGAGAAGCTCGTCGCCGCTATTAACGAGGATCGCGCTGATTTCTACATCGTGAACTTCGCGAACTGCGACATGGTTGGTCACACCGGTGTCTTCGACGCCGCCGTTAAGGCCGTCGAGGCTGTTGACGATGCCTTGTCCAAGGTTGTCCCGGCGATTCTCGCCAAGGGTGGCTTTGCGCTGATCACCGCCGACCACGGCAACGCCGACCACATGTTTGACGTTGCTTCCGACGGTTCCAAGCATCCGTTCACGGCTCACACCACCAACCGTGTGCCGTTCATCATCGTTGATGAGAAGGCCAAGCTCACCGGTATCGAGGACGGCCGTCTTTCCGATATCGCTCCGACCATGCTCACCATGGCTGGTATTGAGCCTTCCGCCGAGATGACGGGTCGCGTGCTCGCCACCGAGGCCTAAGAGAGAACAAATACCGTTTTCTAGTAAGGGGGTTGTCCACGACTGGACAACCCCCTTTTTAATATTTCTGCCATTTCTACCCCGTACCTAAATGGCGGGTGGGGGAGTGCTGGGGGTTGTGGTACAGTACTGGAGTTTGAATTGTTCTATTAAGGAGCTTATCTATGGGTCCGTTCCAGATTCTTCTGTTTGTCGTTTGGGCTGTCTCTGCCGTGGCGCTGACGATTCTCGTCCTGATGCATTCCGGTAAGGGCACCGGCGTTTCGGATATGATTGCTAGTTCGCTGTATAACTCCAGCTCTGCCACGGGCGTCATGGAGCAGAACCTTGACCGCCTGACCGTCATCATGGCTGTCGTGTTTGCCGTGTGCGTCGTCCTGTGCATGTTCTTCTTCCCGCAGGGCATCGTCGGCTACTAAGCACGATCCGCATAAAGACTTGAAAAAGGGTTCCGCTAGTGCGGGACCCTTTTTGTTTACATATTTGTAACAGAGTCAAAATATCCCCACATACTTCGCCCAACTAAAGAAATTCTCGACCGTTGACCGGAATTAGCCCCAAATCGTGCATAAAATGCGCTACTGTATTGCGAAACGTTGATCCGTTGTGCATAACCAGCCATAGCGGCGGGCGGCGTTTTGATGGTTCGGATCGGATTGTCTCGACATGTGTCCGACTGAACATTTCTTTGTCCTATCTCATAAGGAGGATGGCATGGCTGATTCTATGTTCCACCAGCCCGTTATGGGTCGTCGCGCCTTTGTTGGCGGCACCCTCGCTGCGAGCTCCATGGCTTTTCTTGCCGCATGCGGCAAGAAGGGCGGCGACGCTTCCGGTTCTGACTCCGGTTCGACGCTGAACTTCTACATCAACAACCCGGTCTGCATCGACCCCTACAATGTCCAGGAGGACCAGGGCACTCAGGTCGAGTACCAGCTCTTTGATGCTCTGACCTCTTATGACGCCGAGAAGGGCGAGATCGTTCCGCTGGCTTGCGAGTCCTTTGAGGCCAACGACGACGCCACCGAGTTCACCTTCAAGATCAAGAAGGCCAAGTTCCACAACGGTGACGACGTTACCTCCAAGTCCTTCAAGCTCGGTTGGGAGCGTCTGGTCAACACCAAGTCGGCCATCGCTACCGAGTACGGCCCTTCCGAGGTCTCCTATCACCTTTCCATGGTCGAGGGCTATGACGACCTGCTTGCCGGTAACGCTACCGAGCTCAGCGGTGTTACTTGCCCCGACGATGAGACCCTCGTCGTCAAGCTGTCTTCCGCTTACGCCGACTTCCCCTTCGTCGCCTCTCACCCGGCTCTGGCCCCGGTTCCCGAGTGCGCCGAGTCCGATGTCAAGAGCTTCTATCTTGCACCGGTCGGTAACGGCCCGTTCATGATGGACGGCAAGTGGGAGGATGGTCAGGAGATCAACCTCAAGAAGTTCGACGATTACTATGGCGACAAGGCCAAGATCGATGGCATCCACTTCCAGGTCATCAAGGACATGGAGACTGCTTACAAGGAGTTCCAGGCCGGTAACCTCGATGTCTGCGACGTTCCCGTTGCTCAGATCGATGCCGCCAAGAAGGACCGCGGCGTGTCCAAGGACGGCTACACCATGGGTGACGGCGAGCGCATGCTGCTCGGCGCCGAGCCTTCCACGTACTATCTGACCTGCAACACCACGGCCGAGCCGTTCAACAACGCCGACCTGCGTAGGGGCATCTCCCTGGCCATCAACCGTGAGGCCATCTGCAAGACCATCTACAAGGGTACCCGTACCCCCGCCGACGGCATTGTTCCTCCGGGCATCGATGGCTACAAGGAGGGCGCATGGGAGTTCTGCGCCTACGATGTCGACAAGGCTAACGAGTACCTCGACAAGGTTGCTCCCGCTGGCGCTAACGGGGATCGTGGCATTAGCGTGACCCTTTCCTACAACCAGGACGGCGGTCACAAGGAGATCATGGAGTCCATCATCGGCGACCTCGCCAAGGTTGGCGTTACCGCCGTCTCCGATACCCCTGAGTGGTCTGCCCTGCTCGAGCAGTATCAGAACTTTAACTATCAGTTCGGTCGTCTGGGTTGGATTGCCGACTACCCGATCATGGACAACTTCCTGTATCCGCTGTTCCACTCCGACTCCCTCGGTGGCGACAACCGCTCCGGTTACAACAACCCCGAGTTCGACGCCAAGGTCGACGAGGCTCGTACTATTGTTGACGACGAGGAGCGCGTCGCTAAGATGCAGGAGGCCGACGCAATGGTCGCTGCCGACTGCCCGGTCATCCCGATTATGTTCTACACGCACACCATCGTCGGCTCCGATCGCATCAAGCACCTCTATGTCGATCCGCAGAAGCATGCCGATCTGGGTACCGCTGAGCTCGCCTAAGAGTTTGCAGCTTCCGTGAGGGTCAAGTATTTACGTAGACCTCATGGGAAACATACAGTTCTCCCTAACCTGGGGTAAACTGGCTGATGGTAATTTTGGGATGCCGGTCTGGCGATCGGCATCCCATTTAGGTTAATCCCTAGATAGGGGAGTGGTATGGGTAAGTACATCGTTAAACGTGTGCTTCAGTTCATCCCGGTGTTTTTGGGCGTTACGCTGATTCTGTTCGCCCTCCAGAATATCGTGCCGGGAGACCCGATCAAGCTGATCGGTGGAGACAAGGCTCTGTCCCCCGAGGTGGAGCTTCAGCTTCGCGTTCGCTATCACCTGGTCCAGTCGGACGAGGACGGCAACGCGATCCTTGACGAGAACGGCGACCCCGTTCAAACGTCGCTCGTAGACCGTTACTTGTATTACATGAACGGCCTGCTTCATGGCGATCTGGGCAATTCGTATCAGCGCAAGCTGCCGGTTACGGAAATCTTTGCCCAGAAGTATCCGTATACGGTCAAACTCGCCGCGTGCGCCATCGTGCTCGAGGCAATCATGGGTATCGGTGCGGGTATCATTTCGGCGGTTAAGCGTTATTCCTTCTGGGATATTTTGGTAACGCTCACCACGTCGATTCTCGTTGCCGTCCCGGCTTTCTGGCTCGGTATGTTGCTGCAGCTGTTCTTTGGCGTCATTCTCAAGGACGCCACGGGCGGTGCATTCTCCATGCCGATCTCGGGTGCCGGCGGTTCCAGCTCTCAGTATCAGGATTGGATGCACTATGTGCTTCCGACCATTACGCTGGCTTCGGTTTCGACCGCTTATGCCGCCCGCATTATGCGCTCACAGCTGCTTGACGTCATGAACCAGGATTACATCCGTACGGCAAAGGCCAAGGGTCTCTCCAATCGCGCGATCATCATCAAGCATGCGCTTAAGAATGCACTCATCCCCGTCGTTACCTATATTGGTGTCGACTTTGGCGGCATGCTTTCGGGCGCCATCCTGACCGAGACGGTCTTTAACTGGCCCGGTATCGGCTATGAGGTCTATCGCGCCATTAGCATGCGTGACTGGCCCATCGTTATGGGCGGCGTTACGCTCATCGTCGTCGTCGTCATGGTGATCAACTTGCTCGTCGACATTAGCTATGCATTCCTCGACCCGCGCATCCGCCTTGGCGGTCCGTCGGATAAGGCCTAAGGGAGGTACGTCTCATGCAGGAAACTGATTCTCAGTCTCAGGAGCAGGCTACCGCCACCAAGGCCGCATCTGCTCCCGCCAAGTCCCGCACGCTGTGGGGCGACGCTTTTAAGCGTCTTCGTAAGAACAAGCTCGCCGTTATCGGTGTCTGCTGGATCATCATCGTCGTTGTGGTTGCCCTGACCGCAGATCTGTGGGCTAAGCCCTGGCTCGGTTCGCCGACGGCTTCCGATTCGACTACCATGGCCGAGACTTCGCTGCTGGCTCCGTGTGCCGATCACCCGTTTGGTACCGACTCCCTTGGTCGCGATATTCTCGTTCGCGTTATCTACGGTGCACGCGTTTCGCTTTCCGTCGGCATCATGGCCACTGCCATCTCCACGGTGATCGGTCTGGTCATGGGCGCCCTCGCCGGTTTCTATGGCGGCATTTGGGATACGATCATCATGCGCTGCGCGGATATCTTCCTGGCGTTTCCGTACGTGCTGTTCGTTGTCGCTATGATCGCCGTTATCGGCCGTGGCCTCCAGAACGTCTTTATCGCCATTGGTATCCTCGGCTGGCCTTCGATTGCGCGTGTCTTCCGGTCCGCGATCCTGACGGTCAAAGAGAACGACTATGTTGATGCCGCTCGCGCTATGGGTGCATCCGATGCCCGTATCGTTATGCGTCACATCTTCCCGAACTCCGTTGCTTCCATCGTGGTCTACGCGACCATGAATATTGGTGGCGCTATTTTGACCGAGTCCGCTCTGTCCTTCCTCGGCATGGGCGTTATTCCGCCTACGCCTTCGTGGGGCTCCATGATTCAGGACGGTCAGCAGTATCTTCTGACCGCTCCCTGGATGATGATCATGCCCGGTCTGGCAATTCTCTCGACGGTGCTCGCCTTCACCCTGCTGGGTGACGGTCTGCGCGACGCCCTCGACGTCAAGATGAAGGACGCATAAGGATGAAGAAGAACAAGAACTATGTGGACCTGAAGGACCAGCCGGTTCCCGAGGGCCAGCATCTGCTCGAGGTCGATGACCTTAAGATGTATTTCCACACCGAGGATGGCGTCGTTCGCGCTGTCGACGGTGTCTCCTACACGCTCGATCGCGGCGAGACCCTGGGCGTCGTCGGTGAATCCGGCTCCGGTAAGTCTGTGACCGCCATGACCATCATGGGCCTTATCTCGATGCCTCCGGGAAAGATCGAGGGCGGTGACGTTCGCTATCGCGGCCGCTCCATCCTCGAGATGACCGAGGAAGAGATGCAGCACATTCGCGGCAACGATATCGCGATGATCTTCCAGGATCCTATGACCTCCTTGAACCCGGTTTATAAGATCGGCAAGCAGGTGGGCGAGGGCCTTCGTCTGCACCGTGGCTACTCCAAGCAGGAGGCGCTCAAGCGTGCCACCGAGCTCTTGGACCTCGTTGGTATTCCCGAGCCCGAGAAGCGCGTCAACGAGTATCCGCACCAGTTCTCTGGCGGTATGCGTCAGCGCGTCATGATTGCCATGGCTCTTGCC
>UQWK01000012.1 GCA_900544725.1 uncultured Collinsella sp. | reverse complement strand
TGAGTCTAATTAAAGGAGGATCCCTTTGTCCGACATCCGATATAAACGCGTGCTTCTTAAACTTTCCGGCGAAGCGCTGATGGGCGACGGCCACTACGGCATCGACCCCAAGGTTACCGATCATCTTGCCAAGCAGGTTAAGGAGCTGCTCGCCGTTGGTCATGAGGTTGGCGTCGTTGTCGGCGGCGGCAATATTTTCCGCGGCATGGCCGGCGCCGCCGGTGGTATGGACCGCGCCCAGGCCGATTACATGGGCATGCTCGCTACCGTTATGAACGCGCTTGCCCTGCAGGATGCCTTCGAGCACAACGATGTTCCCTGCCGCGTGATGAGCGCTATCCAGATGAACGAGATCTGCGAGCCCTATATTCGCCGTCGCGCCATCAACCACCTGTCCAAGGGCAACGTCGTTATCTTTGCCGCCGGATCGGGTAATCCGTACTTTACGACTGACACCGCCGCGGCCCTTCGCGCCTGCGAGATCGGTGCCGAGATTCTGATTAAAGCCACCAAGGTTGATGGCATCTACGACAAGGATCCCGTCAAGTGCGCTGACGCCGTCCGCTTTGACAAGATCACCTATCACGAGGTGCTCGTTCGCGGCCTGCAGGTTATGGATTCCACGGCTACGGCTCTTTGCCAGGACAACCGTATGCCCATTTTGGTCCTCAACATCGATGGCGAGGACACCGTCAAGCGCGCGCTCGCGGGTGAGCCCGTCGGCACGCTCGTCTATCAGGAGGATTAAGCATGGCAGAGAACATCACCGCCCACATGGACAAGTCGCTCGAGTCCCTCAAGCACAATTTCTCCAAGGTCCGCACTGGCCGCGCTAACGCCAACATCCTGTCTGACATCACCGTCGACTACTACGGTGTTCCCACACCCGTCACGCAGGTTGCCGCCGTTAAGACCCCCGAGGCCCATATGCTGCTTATCGAGCCGTGGGATAAGGCGCTCATCAATGCCATCGTCAAGGCCATCAGTGCCTCCGACCTGGGCATTACCCCCAACTCCGATGGTACCGTCGTGCGTCTGCCGTTCCCGGCTCCCACCGAGGAGCGTCGCCGCGAGCTCGTTAAGGAGTGCCGCGAGTACGCCGAGCAGGCCAAGGTCTCCATCCGAAACATCCGCCGCGACTTTAACAATAAGCTCGAGCGCGATGAGGAGCTCACCGAGGACGATGTCCGTCGCGAGCAGGCCAAGGTCCAGAAGCATACCGACGAGTATGTTGCCAAGGTTGAGGAGCTTCTGAAGGAAAAAGAAGCCGAGGTCATGGAGATCTAAGGTGCAATACGACGAGCATAAACTGGTCGAGTACTTTGCCGACGCCCCTGCGGGCGTCGGTTTTTCCGACCTTGACCTCAATAACATTCCGCACCATATTTCGTGCATCATGGACGGCAACGGCCGTTGGGCCACGGCGCGCGGTCTTGCCCGCACCGAAGGCCACAAGGCCGGCATCGTCTCTCTGCGCGAGATCATTACCGCCTGCGTGCGCCTGGGCGTCGACGTGCTTTCGGCCTATGCATTTTCGACCGAAAACTGGAATCGCCCGCAGCACGAAGTCAACGTTCTGATGCACCTGTTTGCCAAGACGTTTATCGATGAGCTGCCGCTGCTTAAGCGCGAGAATGTTCGCGTTGTCTTTTTAGGCGATATTTCCGCGCTGCCCAAGAAGACCCGCGACGTCTTTGAGCGCGGCCTTGCCGAGTGCGCCGACCATACCGGTATGACGCTGGCGCTGGCCGTTAACTACGGTGCCCGTGCTGAGATCACCCGCGCTGTCCGCCAGATCGCGCTTGATGCGGCTGCCGGCAAGATCGATCCCGCCGCTATCGACGATGATATGGTGGCTTCGCACCTGTACACCGCTGGGCTGCCCGATCCGGAGCTTGTGATTCGCACCTCCGGCGAGCTTCGTCTTTCGAACTATCTGCTGTGGCAGGTTGCCTATTCCGAGTTCTATGTCACCGATACCTATTGGCCCGACTTTGACCGCTGGGGCCTTGTCGACGCCATTTTGGCCTACCAGGGTCGCGACCGTAGGTTTGGTGGACTGAGCAAGACCGAGGAGGCTTAATCGTGTCCGAACGTCCCAAGGCATCCGCTCCCAAGGCGCCTACTTCCGCGAAGCCCGCGCGTAAGGCTTCCGCTGCAGGGGCGCCTGCAGCGAAGAGCGGCTCCGGTTCGTGGCTGGCGGGCTTTATCACCCGTGCCGCCGCCGGTATCGTCTATGCCGTTGTCTTTATCCTGTGCCTGGTTTTGGGTATTGTGCCCACGGCCATCTTCGTGTCCGTCATGAGCGGCCTGTGCTGCTATGAGTTCTTCCGCATGACGAGGCTCGACGGCAAGGTTGCCAACGAGCGCCTTGGTATCGCTGCCGCCGTGCTCTTTCCGCTCTCGGCTCTGGGCGATTCGCTGCTGTTGAACGCCCTGCTGTTCGCTTTGATGCTTGCGGTTGGTATCTGGTATGTCTGGTCTCCGCGCACTCGCATCTCTGACGTTGCCGTTACGCTCATGGGCCCTATCTACACTGGCTTTATGCTGTCGGCTATCGTGCTGCTGCGCGATGCCGTGCCCGGTTTTGCCGGCGCACTGCTTTCGGTGGGCGTTTGCGCGTCCCTTTGGGTTTCCGACTCGTTTGCCTATATCGTGGGCAGCCGCATTGGCAAGCATAAGATGGTTCCCAAGATCTCTCCCAAAAAGAGCTGGGAAGGCTTTGTCGGCGGCATTTTGGGCTCTGTCTTGATCTGGCTCATCCTGTGGGCAACGCACTTCTATAAGCTGAGCCTGCCCTATGCACTGCTGTGCGGCGTGGTCGTCTCCATCCTGGGCGTTATCGGCGACCTTATCGAATCGCGTATCAAGCGCGGTGTGGGCGTCAAAGATTCCGGCAATCTCATCCCGGGCCACGGCGGTATGCTCGACCGCAGCGATTCGCTCATCTTTGGCTGCATTACCGCGCAGCTGCTGCTGATGATCGGAGGCGTGCTGTAATGGCTTATCAGACCACCTACGGTCCCGACGGGCGTCTTCGTGTTGCCATTCTGGGCTGTACGGGTTCTATCGGCACTCAGGCGCTCGACGTGTGCCGTCAGCATGCCGATCGCCTGCAGGTGACGGCGCTGTCCGTTAACTCCAGCACCTCCGAGCTCGTTGCCGCTGCCCGTGAGTTCTCGGTTCCGGCGGTTGCCGTGGCGGACGCCTCCCATGGCGCCGACGCCGTGCTGCAGGAATTGCCCGAGGGCACGAAGCTCGGCGTTGGCGCGCAGGACGTGTGCGATCTCGCGCGGCGCGATGATGTCGACTGCGTGCTCGTGGCCATCGTGGGCGCTGCCGGTCTCGAGGCGAGCCATGCTGCCCTGACCTCGAACAAGCGTCTTGCCCTGGCCAACAAGGAGTCGCTCGTTGTCGGTGGCGATCTGCTGATGCCGTTGGCGCAGCCGGGTCAGCTCATCCCGGTCGACTCCGAGCATTCTGCCATCTACCAGTGCTATCTGGGCGAGAATCCGCGCGAGGCTCACTGCATTTGGCTTACCTGCTCGGGCGGCCCGTTCTTTGGTCGCACGCGTGACGAGCTCGATCGCGTGACACGTGCCGATGCCCTGGCGCATCCCACGTGGGCTATGGGTGCCAAGATCACGATTGATTCCGCCACCCTCATGAACAAAGGTCTGGAACGTATCGAGGCCATGCATCTGTTCGGCTGCGATCTCGATTTCATTAACGTGGTCGTGCAGCGCCAGTCCAAGATTCACTCCATGGTCGAGTTTGCCGACGGCTCCGTGATGGCGCATCTCGGTGCCTCCGACATGCGCATTCCCATCCAGTTTGCTTTCTCGTATCCCGAGCGTTGGGATACTCCGGCTCCGCGTATCGATTTCCGCGAGTTGGGGCAGCTTACCTTTGACGCGGCCGACATGGATACCTTCCGCTGCCTTGCGCTGGCCGAACGTGCCGGCAAGACGGGCGGCACCATGCCGTGCGTGCTCAATGCCGCCAACGAGGTCGCCGTCGATGCCTTCCTGCATGATGGCTGCAGTTTTACCGATATCGACCGTATTGTGGAATCCTGCATGGATGCTCACGATGCGCAGACGGTCGATTCGTTTGACCAGCTTCGCGAAATCGATGCGTGGGCGCGTGAAAAGGCCGCGCAGGTGCTTGCCGCAACCCGTTCTTAACCCATAAGGATTGCTTTTTCGTTTTATGGATACTGTTCTGAGCGTTCTCTCATCGGTCTTTTGGGGCCTGCTGATGCTTTCCGTCCTCGTGTTTTTGCACGAGGGCGGCCACTTTTTGGCGGCGCGTGCCTGCGGTGTCCGCGTGACTGAGTTCTTTTTGGGCCTGCCGTGTCGCTTTGATATCCACCACACGTCGCGTCGTATCGGCACCAAGTTTGGCGTGACGCCGCTGCTGCTGGGTGGCTATGCAGCCATTTGTGGCATGGATCCGACCGACGTCTCCTGTGCCGACCGCGTGCTTGCTGCCATCTATCGTCACGGCCGGGTGACGGTGGCCGATCTTGCCGTCGAGCTCGAGCTGTCCGAGGAGGATGTGCTCGAGGCCTGTGCTTTGCTGTTGGGCTGGGGCTCCATCGCTCCCTGGTATGAAGAAGGGGAAAAGCCTTCGCCCAATTACTATCCCACCAAGTACCAGACCCTGCCGCGTGACGCGGCGGGTTATACCACCTTTGACGGCCGTCGGTTCGATCGTGAGCACGCGACTGCCGAGGGCGATGTATGGGAGCTGCCGTGCGCCGAGTCTGAATTCCTTGCACGCGAGCGCTCGCACACCTATTTGGGCCAGGGCTTTGTCAAGCGTTCCTTTATGTTGCTTGCGGGCATTATCGTCAATATCCTGACGGGCTTTTTGCTCCTTATGAGCATCTATTCCATTGCGGGTGTCACCGTGCCGGTGGATACCAATGTGATCGGCCAGGTTGACGAAGGCTCGATTGCCGCCGCGGCGGGAATCGAGGGCGGCGACGCGATCCTTTCGGTCGACGGAGTATCGTGCTCTACCTGGATGGACGTTTACGATGCCATCGGCAAGGCTGCCGGTAAGGACGATATCGCCATCGAGTATGAGCGTGACGGCAAACAGCATACGACCACGGTTGCACTCAAAGAGGATGAGCGCCTCGGTGTGTATGCCTCTACGCAGGTGGTCCGTTTAGACCCCATCACGTCGGCTCGCCTGTCGTTCTCCTATGTCGTGCAGACAGCGGAGGGCGTGATGCGCCTTCTCCAGCCGCAGCATACGATGGAGATTCTCGATCAGTCCTCTTCGATCGTGGGTATTAGCGTTATGTCCTCGCAGGCTGCTGCTGCCGGCCCTGCCACGTTCCTTTCGTTTGCCGCCCTCATTTCGTTCTCGCTTGGCTTTATGAACCTGCTGCCCATCCCGCCGCTCGATGGCGGTAAGCTGGTCATCGAGATCATTCAAAAGATTGCGGGCCGCGAGCTTCCGCTCAAGGTCCAGACGATTGTGAGCTATGTGGGCATCGCGCTCTTTGCGCTGCTGTTTGTCTATATGCTTCGTTCCGACATCCTTCGATTTATTCTGTAGGGGAGTGGTTGGATTGTCTTTATCCCATCCTTTGCCTCGCGAGCTGACGCGTCCCGTGCATGTGGGCGGCGTGCAGATCGGTGGCGGCGCGCCGGTGGTGGTCCAATCCATGACCTGCACCGATACCGCTGATGCCCTGGCAACGCTTGCGCAAGTGCGTGCGTTGGCGCAGGCTGGCTGCGATATCGTGCGCGTGAGCGTGCCCACCGAAGCCGCGCTTGAGGGTTTCCGCACCATCTGTGCCGAGTCTCCGGTGCCGATTGTCGTCGATATCCACTTTAACCATAAGCTCGCCATTGGTGCCGTTGAGGCCGGTGCTGCCAAGCTGCGCATCAATCCCGGCAATATCGGCGATTGGGCCAAGGTTGACGCGGTGATCGATGCTGCGGGTGCCGCGGGCTGTGCGATTCGTATCGGCGTCAATGCCGGTTCGCTTGAGCAGGATATCGCCGAGCGCGACGACCTCACGCAGCCAGAAAAGCTCGTGATGTCGAGCGAGCGTTTCGTCAAGCATTTTGAAGACCGCGGCTTTACGAACATTGTGCTTTCGGCCAAGGCCCATAGCGTGCAAACGACGCTCGATACCTATCGAGCCCTGTCGCGCGAGATTCCCCACGTTCCACTTCACCTGGGCGTAACCGAGGCGGGTACCAAGCTGCAGGGCACCATCAAGAGCTCCGTGGGCCTTGGTATCCTGCTGTCTGAGGGTATCGGTGACACCATGCGCGTCTCGCTCACGGCCGATCCGGTTGAGGAGCCGCCGGTGGCCTGGGGAATTTTGCAGTCGCTGGGCCTGCGTCGCCGTGGTCCCGAGATTATCTCGTGCCCCACGTGCGCCCGCTGCCAGGTTAACCTGATTCCTATCGCCGAGGAAGTAACCGAGCGGCTTAAGAGCTATGCCGCGCCGCTTTCGATTGCCGTCATGGGATGTGCCGTTAATGGCCCCGGTGAGGCTTCTGATGCCGACCTGGGCGTTGCTTGCGGACGTGGTCAGGCCCTGCTCTTTTCGCATGGCCAGATCATTGGTAAAGTAGCTGAGGATCAAATTGTCGACGCGCTTATGGCCGAGGTCGACAAGCTTATTGAGGAGAAATAAATGACCCGAGCAATGTATATGTCTAAGCTCTATGCGCCGACGCTCAAAGAGGACCCGGCCGACGCCGAGCTTGCAAGCCATCGTCTGCTGCTTCGTGCCGGCATGATCCGCAAGGAGGCCGCCGGTCTCTATTCCTATCTGCCGCTCGCGTGGCGCTCGATTCGTAAGATCGAGAACATCGTGCGCGACGAGATGGACGCCGCCGGCGCCCAGGAGCTCATGATGCCCATTATGGTCGATGCCGAGCTGTGGCGTGAGTCCGGCCGCATCGATGCCTATGGCAAGGAGCTCGTGCGCTTTGACGACCGTCATGGTCGCGAGTTTGTGCTGGGCCCCACGCATGAGGAGACCGTCACGGCCCTGGTGCGCAACGAGCTGCGTTCCTATAAGCAGCTGCCCGTCAACCTGTACCACATTCAGGACAAGTTCCGCGATGAATTCCGTCCCCGCTTTGGCCTGATGCGCGGCCGTGAGTTCATCATGAAGGACGCCTACAGCTTCTCTGCCACGCAGGAGAGTCTGCAGGAGGAGTACGACAAGATGAAGCAGGCCTACGCCAACATCTGCGAGCGCTGCTACATCAAGGCTCTGCCCGTTGTTGCCGACTCCGGCGAGATCGGCGGCGACACCTCCGTCGAGTACATGGCTCTTGCCGACGCCGGCGAGGCCTCGCTCGTCTACTGCGACGATTGCGGCTTTGCTGCCGATGACGAGGCTGCAAGCACCAAGGTGGTTGTGACCGAGGGTCCCGGCGACGGTACGCTCACCAAGGTCGAGACTCCGGGCATGGGCACCATTGAGGCCGTCGCCAAGTTCTTCGGCTTCCCCGAGAACGGTACGCGCAAGTCGCTGGCGTTGATCGACTCCGAGGGCAAGCCGGTCGTGGCCATTGTCCCGGGCGACCACGAGCTCAACGACTGCAAGGCCGAGCACGTCTTTGGCAAGGGCTATCGTATGATGACCGACGAGGAGCTTCAGGCGAACGGTCTGCACAAGGGCTTTATCGGGCCGGTCAATCTGCCCGAGGGCATCCGTCTGGTGTGCGACGAGAGCCTGCGCGAGTCCAAGCAGTGGGCCTGCGGTGCCAACGAGGTCGATTATCACTTTACCGGTGCCTGTCCCGAGCGCGACTTTACCGTCGACGAGTGGGCCGACCTGGTCACCGTCGTCGCCGGCGATCCCTGCCCGCACTGCGGCAAGCCGCTCTCTGCTGCTCGCGGCATCGAGGTTTCCCAGGTCTTCCAGCTGGGCACCAAGTACTCCGAGGCCATGGGTGCCACCTTTATGGACGAGGACGGCAAGGAGAAGCCGCTCATCATGGGTTGCTACGGCGTGGGCGTGTCCCGCTCGCTTGCTGCCGTCGTGGAGCAGCATAACGACGAGCACGGCATCGTCTGGCCGGTTTCCGTCGCTCCCTACGAGGTCGCGGTGATTCCGCTCGACCCCAAGAAGGAGGAGTGCGCTACCGTCTGCGAGCAGATCGTTGATGGCCTGTGCGCCGAGGGTATCGAGGTCGTCGTCGATGACCGCGACGAGCGTCCCGGCTTTAAGTTTGCCGACAACGACCTTATGGGCTTCCCGTATCAGGTGGTGCTCGGCAAGCGTGGCCTCAAGAACGGCACCGTCGAGCTCAAGGACCGTGCTACGGGTGAGCGCGAGGACGTGGCGATCGACGAGGTCGTCGCAAAGGTCGCCAAGCTTGTGAAGGCGGCACGCCGTTAATCGACGATTTCGCTTGTAGTTCGATATACGGGACGGCCCCGCATTTCTCCAGATAGGGGAGATGCGGGGCCGTCCTTTTATCTTGTCGGCGCGCTCAATTGCTAATAGGAAACCCCGCAGCCCAAGCGAGTTGCGGGGTTTCCTTAGTGCCTCCGATGCGAAATAAATCGCTCAGATATTACTGATAATCGACGACGTCGATCCAGTTCTTCAGGAACTCATCGTTCACGTTGCGCTTACGAGCGAGCTCGGAAGCGGCGACGATGCTCGTCCACTGACGCACGACCTGCATGGGCATGTCGGCGCGGTCGCAGTAGAGCTCCAGATAAGCCTCGGCCTGGTCCTTGCTGTTGAGGGCAAAGAGCAGGTAGGTGGTGGCAACGTCGGCAGCAGGGGAGCCCTGGGTGGCGTGTGCCCAGTCGCACACGTAGAGCTGGCCGTCGTCACCGACGATGACGTTGGAGGGGTTGAAGTCGCCGTGGCAGACCTTGAACTCCTTGGTCATGCCGTCCAGACGCTCCTGAAGGTTGTAGCGCGTGGTGGCATTGAGCTGATCAAGGCTGTCGATCATGCGGGCGAACTTGTCGCGCTGACGGTTGAGCAGCGGGGAGGTGTAGCCGTGGATCTCGATCTGGAGGTCGACGAACATCTCGAGGTACTCACCGAAGCGCTGGGGCTCGGCAGTCATCTTCTCGGCAAGGGTGGTGCCCGGAACCTTCTCGGTCACGAGCGCCCAGCCGTTGGCGTTCTCGAGCTGGGAAACCTCGAGAGCCTTGGGGCTGCGGATGCCGCACTCATTGATGCGGGCAAGATTCAAAGCCTCGTTGAACACGTCGGAGACGGGCTTGGTCTCGTTAAAGACCTTGACGATCTTGTCGCCCAGGTCGTAAACGACCTTGTTGCCGCGACGGACGAGCTCGGTCTTGGAATCGGGTAGCAGCATGGTTGCATCCTTTCAACGATGCGATAGAAGCGACGGCGGGGGTGTGTGAAACACCCGTGCACCCCCGCCGTTAAAACCGTGCTAGAACTAGCAGACGGCGTAATCCTGAGGCTCGCGGCCGTAGTAGGCGTCCAGGTAGAGCTCCTTGATCTCGCTCATGAGCGGGTAGCGCGGGTTAGCGCCGGTGCACTGGTCGTTGAATGCCTGCTCGGTCATCTCGTCGAGGGTGTCGAGGAAGTACTGCTCGTCGACACCGTAGTCGGCGATGGTCTTCTTGACGCCGATGAAGTCCTTGAGCTCCTCGAGCTTCGTGATGAAGTTCTCGAAGACCTCCTTGTCGTCCTTGCCCTCGATGCCGCAGTACTTGGCCATCTCGGCGTAGTTGTGCAGCGCGTTGGGGTAAGGATACTGGGAGAAGGTACCCATCTTGACGGGAGCCTCGGCGGCGTTGTAGCGCATGACGCGGGTCAGGATGACGGCGTTTGCGAGGCCGTGGGGCAGGTGATGGAAGGCGCCGAGCTTGTGGGCCATGGAGTGGTTGAGGCCCAGGAAGGCGTTGGCGAAGGCCATACCGGCCATGCAGGAGGCGTTGTGCATCTCCTCGCGGGCATGCGGGTCCTTGGCGCCGTTCGTGAAGCTGGAGGGCAGGTTCTCGAAGACGAGCTTAGCAGCGCGCTCGGAGAGGCCCTTGGTGTAGTCGGAAGCCATGATGGAGACGTAGGACTCGATGGCGTGGGTCATGACGTCGATGCCGGAGGCGGCGGTCAGGCCGCGCGGGGCGGTCATGCAGTTGTCGGCGTCGACGATAGCCATGTTGGGGAGCAGCGCGTAGTCGGCGAGCGGCCACTTGATGCCGGTCTCCTTGTCAGTGATGATGGCGAACGGCGTGCACTCGGAGCCGGTACCCGAGGAGGTCGGGACGGCGACGAAGTAGGCCTTCTTGCCCATCTCGGGGAAGGTGAAGATACGCTTGCGGATGTCCATGAAGTCCATGGCCATGTCCTCAAACTTGCACTCGGGGTGCTCGTACATCATCCACATGATCTTGCCGGCGTCCATAGCGGAGCCACCGCCGACGGCGATGATGACGTCCGGCTCAAAGAGAGCCATCTGCTTGGCACCACGACGTGCGCACTGCAGCGACGGATCGGGCTCGACGTCGTAGAAGCAGTCGTGGGCGATGCCCATCTCGTCGAGCTTGGCCTCGATGGCGCGGGTGTTGCCATTCTTGAAGAGGAACTGGTCGGTGACGATGAAGGCGCGCTTCTTGCCCATGACGTTGCCCAGCTCGTCGAGGGCGACGGGCGTGGAACCCTTCTTGAAGTAGACCTTCTCGGGAGCGCGGAACCACAGCATGTTCTCACGGCGCTCGGCCACAGTCTTAACGTTGATCAAGTGCTTCACCCCAACGTTCTCGGAGACGGAGTTGCCGCCCCAGGAGCCGCAGCCCAGGGTCAGAGACGGCTTCATGCCAAAGTTGTACAGGTCACCGATGCCGCCGTGCGAGGACGGGGTGTTGATGACGATACGGCAGGCCTTCATGACGTGCTCGAACAGGCTGATCTTCTCGGCCTGGGCGGGGTGCACGTACAGAGAGGCGGTGTGGCCCGGGCCACCGGCGAGCACCAGGTGCTCGGCCTTGTCGACGGCCTCCTGGAAGTCCTTGGCGTGGTACATGGCCAGGACCGGGGAGAGCTTCTCGTGGGAGAACTCCTCCTTGGCGGGGTCGGTGGAGGTGACCTCGGCGATCAGGATCTTGGTCTTGGCGGGAACCTCGATGCCGGCGAGCTCGGCGATCTTGGCGGCAGCCATGCCGGGGATGCGGTGGTCGAGAGCGCCGTTCTTGAACATGGCGGCACGCAGGGCCTCCATCTCGGCACCCTGCTTGACGAAGTAGCAGCCGCGCTTCTGGAACTCGGCCTTGACCTGGTCATAGATGCTGTCGATGACGGTCACGGACTGCTCGGAAGCGCAGATCATGCCGTTGTCGAAGGTCTTGGAGTGGATGATGGAGTTGACGGCGAGCAGCACGTCGGCGGTGTCGTCGATGATGACCGGGGTGTTACCGGCGCCAACGCCCAGGGCGGGCTTGCCCGAGGAGTAGGCGGCCTTGACCATGCCCGGGCCACCGGTGGCGAGGATGATGTCGACGTCGCGCATGACCATGTTGGTCAGCTCGATGGAGGGGACATCGACCCAGCCGATGATGCCCTCGGGGGCGCCGGCCTTGACGGCGGCGTCAAGCACGAGCTTGGCGGCGGCGATGGTGCACTTGGCGGCTGCCGGGTGCGGGGAGATGATGATGCCGTTGCGGGTCTTCAGGCTGATCAGCGTCTTGAAGATCGCGGTGGAGGTGGGGTTGGTCGTCGGGATGACGGCGCCCACGATGCCGATGGGCTCGGCGATCTTGGTGATGCCGTAAGCCTCGTCGCGCTCCAGGACACCACAGGTCTTGGTGTTCTTGTAAGCGTTGTAGATGTACTCTGCGGCGTAGTGGTTCTTGATGACCTTGTCCTCAAGAACGCCGCGGCCGGTCTCCTCGATGGCCATCTTTGCCAACGGGATACGAGCCTTGTTGGCGGCCATGGCGGCCTCGTAGAAGATCTTGTCGACCTGCTCCTGCGTGTACGTAGCAAAAAGCGCCTGGGCCTCTCGCATCTGAGCGAGCTTAGCCTCAAGCGCTTCTACGTTGTCCACAATTGCGGGAGTAGTGTTTTCCGGTGACTTTTTCACCATTTGTGTCTCCTTGCGATCGGAGATTTACCCTACGCCTTGCATGATAGCAAGAAATTATTCGGCGAACGGTAAGATTCCCGTAAAAGGCACACTAAAACGCTTCAACTAAATGAATCGTTTCAACTAAAATGCATCGCCCCGCTCATTGGGGACAGACTTACATGAGTGCTTTCACTCATTTGGGACAGACATCGTTTTGCCATTTTGCCGTTCTGGACCTGTTTTTGCCGCTTATTGGATATAAATAGGTCACAGGCTCAGCATTTTGCGTTCCTTCTCTCCTTTTAGGTGTTGCCTGTTCGCCTGTTCGGTTTTGAAAGGAGAGATTTTGCCTCGATGCGCCCGCGCCGTTTCGCTTACCGGCTACTACCACGTCTTTGACCGCGGCAACTCCAAACAGATTATTTTTGAAGATGACTCCGACCGTTATCGTTTTTTATCGGATATCTCGGACAGGTTCGCGCGCCATGACGTGGCGGTGTTGGCTTGGTGCCTTATGGATAACCACTTCCATTTGATGGTTGATGACCCATGTGACAACCTTTCAAAGGCAATGCAGTGCGCACTGACGGCATATGCTAAATATTTCAATGGGAAAACGGGGAGAACGGGGCATCTGTTTGACAATCGCTATTCGCGGGTCGCGGTTGAGTCGGACACGCAGGCAGTGCAGCTGCTCGATTATATCCATCTCAATCCCGTAAAAGGCGCGCTTGAATCACTCGAAGCGTACCGTTGGTCAAGCTACAAGGCATATCAGCTGGGCTATGATCCCTTTGACATCTGCGATGCGGCCCCTATGCTCGATATTGTCGGAGGCTCCCGTCGCTATTGCGAGCATCTCAAGGAAGTTGCCGCGCGCATCTGGTCGGTGGAGGTCCTTCCACGCCGGCGGATTCCCGATGAGGAGGCCTTTTCCGTTGCGCGCGAAGTCCTGCAGAGCATGGATCCCGCGCTGCTCAAGGCCCTGCCACGCTCCGAACGCGATGCCTGTCTGCTGAGGCTCAGGCGGGCACATCTCACGGTCAAGCAAATTGCTCGTATCACCGGTATCGGCGCTACAAGTGTGACCAAGGCCACTGCAGGCTGGAAGGAAGCTGCGTGAGGCAGGGGTGAGGACCGCTGCCGGCATGCATCATGTCTGTCCCCAATGCGTGAAAACACTCATGTAAGTCTGTCCCCAATGAGTGCCCAATGGGTGCAAAAAGGCGCCCTCCGTAGGGGAGGGCGCCTTTGGTAAGTTCTATGTGAACGCGAGGTCTTTGACCCGGAGAGTCCGAGGTACTTGTTGGTAAGACCTTATTTAGGAGCGCGCAACCTTGCCGGACTTGAGGCAGGTGGAGCAAACGTTCATCTTGCGACGGTGACCATCGACGACGACGTAGACGCGCTGGATGTTGGGGCGGAACTTACGGTTGGTGACGCGGTGAGAGTGGCTGATGGAGCGACCGGCAACGGGGTGCTTACCGCAAACTTCGCAAACTTTGGACATAACTGACCCTCCTTGGGCGACAAACGAACATGTCGCGTTAACAAACAAGCCTGAACTATAGCACAGAAGCATGTCTCTGTGCGCAATCTACACAGAGATATTTCTCTTTTGGCGATAGTGCCCACGCTACGGCCCTGGACGTAGATCCGATTTGCGTGCAGCAGAGGGGATTATGCCAGCTCGCAACAAGGTTTTCAAGCGCGTACCACAAATATATATAGGTTTATGGAGCGATTGGCTCCGTTTACGGATTGGCTAGTATTTATGCTCGCAATTGAGCCCGATGTTGGCTACACTATGCCTTGACCATTAAAGGGGTACGAGATACCCACATGGAATTACATAGCTGTCAATGAGCAGTACTTCCTGTGGGTGTCTGGTTCCGCTTTGAGCGGTCGGGCATCTATTTTTTTGACTGTGTCAGCAGTCAAGACATGTGAGGAAGGAGATCGATGGGCACGACTTCCCCCAAGGCGGTCATCATGGACGAGACCGCCGTCAACCGAGCGATGACCCGCATCGCGCACGAGATTCTCGAGCGCAACGAGGGCTGTGAAGACCTCGCTCTGGTCGGCATCGTCACGCGCGGCGACCTTCTGGCAAAGAAGCTCGCCGAAGCGATCAAGGAGATCGAGGGTGTCGACGTTCCGCTCGGCAGCCTGGACATCAGCTTCTATCGCGATGACTATGCGACCAATTTCGCTCCCGCGATCCACGCTACCAACATTCCCTTCAGCGTCGACGGCAAGCGCGTCGTGCTGGTGGACGACATCCTGTATACGGGCCGTACTATCCGCGCCGCTCTGGATGCCGTCATGGACCTGGGCCGTCCGAGCCGCATCGAGCTGGCAGTTCTCGTTGACCGCGGTCACCGCGAGCTCCCTATCTCGCCGGACTTTGTCGGCAAGAACGTCCCCTCGTCGCACGAGGAGAACGTGCACCTATATATGAAGGAAGTCGACGGCCGTACCGCTGTCGAAATCAACGACGTCGCGCCGGGTTCCCATGTGGGCTCCGCGCCGCTGGGAGGTGAGTAGTACCGTGGCGTTCAACCATAAGCACCTGATCGACATTACCGAGTACTCCGAAGAGGACATCAAGCTCATCCTCGAGACCGCCAAGGCGTTCTCCGAGGTCAACGAGCGTGCCATCAAGAAGGTCCCCACGCTCAAGGGCAAGACAATCGTCAACATGTTCAATGAGCCCTCGACGCGTACCCGCAGCTCCTTCGAGCTCGCCGAGAAGCGTCTTTCGGCCGACAGCCTCAACTTCGGCGGCTCCTCGACCTCCACGGTCAAGGGCGAGAGCCTCGTCGATACCGTCGAGACCCTCAACGCCTACAAGATCGATTGCATCGTCGTGCGCGACAAGCATGCCGGTGCTCCCTACATCGTCACGCAGAATTCGCCCGCGAGTGTTATCTGCGCCGGTGACGGTAAGCACAACCACCCCACGCAGGCCCTGCTCGACCTGTACACCATCTGGGAGCACAAGGGTGACTTCCACGGTCTGAAGGTCGCCGTCGTCGGCGACATCGCCCACTCCCGCGTTTGCGGCTCGCTGATCCCCGCGTTGAAGATCATGGGCTGCGAGACCTACGCCGTCGCCCCCGGCACGCTGCTGCCGCCGGCGCCCGAGGTTCTGGGCTGCGACCACGTGACGAGCGATCTCGATTCCGTCCTGCCCGAACTGGACGTCGTCTACATGCTGCGCGTGCAGCAGGAGCGACTCGAGGGTGCCCCGTTCCCGACCATTCGCGAGTACCACAAGCTCTTCGGCCTGACCAAGGACCGTGAGAAGCTCATGAAGCCCGACGCGATCATTTGCCACCCGGGCCCCATCAACCGCGGCGTCGAGTTCGACTCCTATATGGCCGACCACCCGCAACGCTCCGTCATCCTGGAGCAGGTCTACGCCGGTATCTGCGTGCGTATGGCTATCCTGTATCTGCTGCTTGGAGGTGCCGATAATGGCCTTGCTTCTTAAGAATGCCCACGTCGTCGACCCGTCCGTCGAGCTTGACGGTGTCGTTGACGTCCTGATTGACGGCGACAAGATCGTCGAGGTCGGCGAGAACCTCGCCGCCGAGGGAGCCGAGGTCCGCGACCTTTCCGGTAAGTACCTCGTCCCTGGCCTGGTGGACATGCACGTCCACCTGCGCGAGCCCGGCTACGAGGTCAAAGAGGACATCGAGAGCGGCACCCGCGCAGCTGCCAAGGGCGGCTTCACCGGCGTTTGTGCCATGCCCAACACCGACCCCGTCACCGATAACGGCACCGTCGTGGAGTTCGTCAAGTCCCGCGCTGCCGAGGTCGGTCACTGCCGCGTCTATCCGTCGGGCGCCATGACCCGCGGTCTTAAGGGCGAGGCCATGTCCGAGATGGGCGATATGGTCGCTCACGGCGCCGTCGCCTTCACCGACGACGGTCGCGGCGTGCAGGGCGCGGGTATGCTCCGCCGCTGTATGGACTACGGCAAGATGTTCGGCAAGGTCTTTATGAGCCACTGCCAGGATGAGGACCTGGTCGGTCACGGCCAGATCAACGAGGGCAAGGTCTCGACCCGTCTGGCCCTCGAGGGCTGGCCGGCGGCAGGCGAGGAGCTTCAGATCGCCCGCGATATCGAAATCGCCAAGCTGACCGGTGCCAAGCTGCACATTCAGCACATCTCCACCGCCCATGGCCTGGAGCTCGTGCGTGCCGGCAAGGCCGCTGGCGTTCAGGTCACCTGCGAGGCAACCCCGCACCACATGTTCCTGACTGAGAACGACCTGGACGAGACCTACAACACCTCGCTCAAGGTCAACCCGCCGCTGCGTACCCGCGAGGATGCCGAGGCCATCCGCCAGGGCGTCATCGACGGCACGGTCGACGTCATCGTTACCGACCACGCCCCCCACACCCCGTGGGAGAAGGCCCGCGAGTTCGAGCTTGCGCCCTTCGGCATGATCGGCCTCGAGACCTCGCTGGCACTCGTGCTCACCGAGCTGGTCAACACCGGCAAGATGGGCATGGGCCGCATGGTCGAGCTCATGGCCATCAAGCCGCGTGAGATCCTGGGCTTGGATCAGGTTCAGGTCAAGGCGGGCTCCGTTGCCGACCTGACCGTCTTCGACGCAAACGCCACCTGGACGGTCGGCGAGGACGGCTACGAGTCGCGCGCCGAGAACTCCGGTTTTGCCGGTCGCACGCTCACCGGTCGTGCCACCGATGTATTTGTCGGCGGCAAACAGACGCTTGCCGACGGCTGCATCTGCTAGCATAGCCTTATCGCTTTTGTGCGCGGCGCCCTTGCGGTGCCGCGCTTTCTGTTCGTTTGGTCCATGCAACCGCATGGGGGATTGGAGCGTCTATGCCCACACCTTCCACTGCACGCATGCACGACTTCGAGGTCGTCTCGAACCGGGAGATTGCCGACGGCATCTTCTCGCTCGTTATATCGGCCCCCAAGCTTGCAAGTGCGCTCAAGCCCGGTCAGTTCGTGAATATCGCCGTGCCCGGCGATGCTTCCTCGCTGCTTCGCGTGCCCCTGAGCTTCTATCGCGCCGACGCCCAGGCCGGCACCGTTGAGCTGTGGTACGCCGTCGTGGGCGACGACACCCGTCGTCTGTCGCAGATGGCCCCTGGCTCCACCTCCAACCTGCTGGGCCCTGGCGGCCGTGGCTGGCTCGTGCCCGAGGGCACTAGGAAGGCGCTGCTTGTCGCCGGCGGCATCGGTGTTCCGCCCGTGCTCTGCCTGGCCGGCATGCTTGCCAATCAGGGCGTGGACGTTGACGTGTGCCTGGGCTTTGGTACCGCGTCCAAGGCCGTGGGCGTCGATGAGTTCCGCGCGCTGGGCGCCACGGTCAACGTGTGCACTGACGACGGCACGCTGGGCGCGCACGGTTTCTGCACCGATCCTGCCGCCGAGCTGCTCGGCGAGGGCGGTTACGACTACGTCGCCAGCTGCGGCCCCGCCGTCATGATGAAGAAGGTCGCCGCCGCTGCCGCCGAGGCCGGTGTGTACTGCGAGGTGTCGCTCGAGCGCATGATGAGCTGTGGCTTTGGCGCCTGCAACACCTGCAATGTCGAGACGGTCGACGGTATGAAGGGTGCTTGTATGTGCGGCCCCGTGTTCGATGCTTCCAAGGTGGTGGTCTTCTAGTGGGTACCGTGAACATGGCCGTCGATTTCGGCGGCGTCAAGATGCAGAACCCCATTAACACCGCAGCCGGTACCTTTGGCTACGGTTGGCAGTTCCAGAACTTCTTTGATGTTTCCCAGCTGGGCGCCATCACCACCAAGGGTTGCGCTGCCGAGCCCTGGCCCGGCAATCCCGCGCCCCGCATGGCCGAGATTCCCGGCGGTATGATCAACTCCGTGGGTCTTCAGAACCCCGGCGTGGCCGCCTTTGCCCGCGAGTCCGGTCCGTGGCTCGAACAGCTGTCCAAGGACGGCTGCCAGGTCATCTGTCAGGTTGCCGGTCACTCCGTTGACGAGTTTGTCCGCGCACTCGAGATGTATGTCGAGCTGTGCCCCTGGGCTGCCGGCTACGAGATCAACGTGAGCTGCCCTAATATCGCCGCCGGCGGTGCCGCCATGGGCTCCACGCCCGAGGGCGCCTCTTCCGTTATGGCTGCTTGCCGCAAGGTGACCGATAAGCCGCTGTTCGTGAAGATGGCGCCGGTCAACGTCGCCGAGATCGCCAAGGCCCTCGAGGCTGCCGGCGCCGACGGCCTTTCGGTCATCAACTCCATCCAGGGCATGGCCATCGACGTCCATACCCGCAAGTCCCGCGTGGCCAAGCCCAAGGGCGGCCTTTCGGGCCCGCTGTGCCACCACATCGCCGTGCGCATGGTCTGGGAGGTTGCCCAGGCCGTCGATATCCCCATCAACGGTGTCGGCGGTGTCATGACTGGCGAGGATGCGGCTGAGTTTATCCTGGCCGGCGCCACCTGCGTGTCGGTCGGCATGGCCAACTTCGTCGATCCGTGCGCTTCGCTTAAGATCGCGCATGAGCTCGAGGCCTGGGCCGAGTCCCAGGGCGTAAAGGACATCAACGAGCTGGTGGGTGCTTTCGAATGCTAGAGAATGATGCCCGCGACCGTGTTATCGTCGCCCTCGACTGCGACCGTGAGCGCGCGCTCGAGCTCGCCCACGAGCTTTCGGGTCATGCTGTCTGGCTCAAGGTCGGCATGACGCTCTATTACGCTGAGGGTCCCCAGATCGTCAAGACGTTCAAGGACCTGGGCTTTAAGGTCTTCCTCGACCTTAAGTTCCATGACATTCCGCATCAGGTGCGCGGCGCTGCCCGCTCGGCCTCGCTTGCCGGTGCCGACCTGCTTTCGGTCCACGGCCTGGGCTCGGGTGCTATGCTCGCTGCCTGCCGCGAGGGTGCCGAGGAGGCGCGTGAGGACCGCGCCAAGCTCGTCGCCATTACCGTGCTCACGAGCATGAATCAGGATGCCTTGAGCGAGATCGGCGTCGAGTCGCCCGTGGCCGAGGAGGCCGCCCGCTTGGCAAAGCTTGCTCAGGCCAACGGCATCGATGGCATCGTGTGCTCACCGATGGAGGCTCACGACATGCGTGAGCTGCTGGGTCCTGATGCCCTGATCGTGACTCCGGGTGTGCGTCCGGTGGGTGCTGCCCTTGGTGACCAGTCCCGCGTGGCGACGCCTTCCCAGGCTATCGAGCGTGGCGCAAGCCGCATCGTGGTGGGCCGTCCCATCACCGGTGCCGACGATCCGGTTGCCGCCTTTGACGCCATCGTCGCCGAGCTGGTCGAAAACGTCGCGTAAAAGATTCCCCTAAGTCACCACTTTTGGGTCTCATTAGCACAAAATAGCCCCTGTGCCTGCGTAAACTTTCCCATCCTTTGTGTGGAATCGCAGGTCAGGGGCTTAACTTTGGGCGCAGTATATTGCACTTTTTTCGGGTATCGTCTAACCTATGGAGCCGCGATTAGGCATTTTGTACGTTCTACGTGCTAAAATGCCAATTATTGAATCAGATATAACCCAACTATTTGGAGGTACGAATGGCACTCCCTCAGCTTACCGACGAGCAGCGCAAGCAGGCTCTTGAGAAGGCTGCTGCCGCACGTCACGCCCGCGCTGAGCTTCGCGAGCAGATCAAGAAGGGCGAGAAGTCCCTCGAGTCCGTGCTCAACTCCGATGACCCCATCGCTTCCCGCATGAAGGTTTCCACCCTCATCGAGTCTCTCCCCGGTTATGGCAAGGCCAAGGCCGCCAAGATCATGGAGGAGCTCGGTATCTCCGCTACTCGTCGCGTCCAGGGCCTCGGTGTCCGTCAGCGCGAGCAGCTCCTCGAGCAGCTGACCAAATAAGTGAGCGCTCAGGATTCCAAGCTCTTTGTGATTTCTGGACCGTCAGGCGCAGGCAAGGGTACGCTCGTCACTCGTGTGCGCGAGCGCCGCTCGAACCTGGGTCTGACGGTTTCGGCTACCACGCGAGCACCACGCAAAGGTGAGGTCGACGGCGTCAACTACTTTTTTCTGACGCGCGAGGAGTTCGACCGCCGCGTGGCAAACGGTGAGTTTGTTGAGTGGGCCGAGGTCCACGGTAACTGCTACGGCACGTTGGTGAGCGAGGTCACATCCAAGCTCGCCTCGGGCTCGTCTCTGATTTTGGAGATCGATGTCCAGGGCGCCCTGCAGGTGAAGGAGCGTTTCCCCGAGGCCGTGCTGATCTTTATCAAGCCGCCTTCGCTTGAGGTGCTCCGCGAGCGTCTAGTCGGTCGCGGTACCGAGACGCCCGAGACGATTGAGCTGCGTATGGCAAACGCCGCCGATGAGCTTGCCCTTGCCGACCGCTACGACGACGTCGTGGTGAATGACGATCTCGACCGCGCGACCGATGAGCTCGTTCGCGTTCTCGATATGCATGAAAGGATCTGAGGTCCGTGTCCGTTGTAAAGCCTTGCATTGACGATCTTCTGGAGAAGACCGATCACAACCGCTTCCTGCTCGCTTCGCTTGCCTCCAAGCGCGCCTGCGACATCAATAGCATGCTGCGTGGCCAGCACAACCGCGTGCTTGCCGTCCAGGATGTCGATGACATCACCATCGGGCTTTCCGGTGCCGATACCATCTCGATGGCTATGGACGAGATTGTCGACGGCGACATCTCTTACGACGAGGCCCGTTACGAGAAGGCGCTCGGCCACAAGGTTGCTGAAGCCTAAATGGCGGCTCGCGTCTGCCTAGTCCACTATCACGAGGTAGGGCTGAAGGGCAAGAACCGCGCACATTTTGAGCATATCCTCATGGATAACATTAAGGCGGCCTTGGCCGCCTTTTCCGTGAACGCCGTGTCTCGAATTTCCGGTTATATCCTCGTGACCTTTAACGAGCATCAGGCCGACGAGGCGGCGCGTGTCATCCGCACCGTCCCCGGCGTTGCTCGTGTGTCTTTGGCGTATCACACCAACCGCGACCCGCAGGAGTACTGCGCCGCCGCCGTGAAGGCGCTGCGCGAGTTTGGTTCCTTCGATTCGTTTAAGGTGCACGCCAAGCGCTCCAATACTGACTATGAGCTCACCTCGATCGATATCAATCGTCAGGTGGGCGAGGTGCTATGTGATGCCTTTCCCGATAAAAAGGTTCAAATGCACGACCCCGATGCGATGGTGCACGTACTGGTGGTCCAGGGTAGCGTTTATGTGTACGCGCGCTCCGAGCGCGGCGTGGGCGGCCTTCCGGTGGGTTCTGCCGGCAAGGTCGTGACGCTGCTGTCGTCGGGTATCGATTCTCCGGTGGCGACCTGGATGCTCGCGCGTCGCGGCGCGGTGTGCGTGCCGGTGCATTTCTCCGGTCGTCCGCAGACGCCCGATACGAGCGAGTATTTGGTGCAGGATATCATCCGTGCGCTTGAGCCGGGTGTCCAGATCGGCCGCCTGTACGTGGTGCCGTTTGGCGACTGCCAGCGTGAGATTTCGGTCACCTGTCCCAGCAACCTGCGCGTGATCATGTATCGCCGCATTATGTATTCGGTTGCTGAGCGCATTGCACACATCGAGGGTGCCAGGGCCATCGTTACGGGCGAATCGCTTGGGCAGGTTGCCTCCCAAACGCTTGAGAACATCATGGCCGTCAACGAAGCCGTGAAGATTCCCGTGTTCCGTCCTCTCATCGGTTCGGACAAACAGGAGATCATCGCACGCGCCGAGGAGATCGGTACGTTCGATATCTCGACTGAGGCCGCTCCCGACTGCTGCACGCTGTTTATGCCACGCCGTCCCGAGACGCACGCTAAACTCGATGCCGTGCATGAGGCCTGGGAACTGTTTGATCACGAGGAGATGATTGAGCGTCTGCTCAAGCAGACCGAGTACATCGACTTCGAGAGCAACACGTACAAGGCCCCTAAGACCTTAAAACGCAAACATTCTGAGCTTGCTCCGCGTGAGATTTACCAAGATCACGAGTAAATATGTGCATAGACCGACGATGCGCCTGCATCGTCGGTCTTTTGCTATCTGGGCATTTTGCGGCTAAGTGTTCATTTGCTGACGTGTGCCTGAATAAATGGACATTATTTCGTAAGGTTTTGGTCAGCTTTTGGTTTGACCGCGAAAACCGGTGTGGACGTGCGGAAGCTGCGGCGTTCGTTTCCTGACACGATGGTGTTGGGAGGTTTTGCTATGGCGCAGCGCGAACAACACGAACGAGTCAAAAAGATGGACCGCTGGGCGGGCAAACTGCTCGGTCATAAGGCAGTGGTGATGGCGATACTGGTCGTCATTGCGATGGCGAGTGGACTGGCAATGGCGAACTTTGGCGGCGGTGCCGGCGGTGTGTCGTTTGAGCGCACTGATGGTTCGGGCACGTTAGTGGAGCCGGGATCCGGCGATGCTTCGAGTGGAAAGACATCTGAAGGCTCTTCGCCTAAGGCGTCTGCCGCGGCAGAGGTCTATGTCGATGTTGATGGCGCCGTGGTGTCACCCGGTGTATATCGCCTCAAAGACGGGGCGCGGGTGGCTCAGGCGATTGATGCCGCCGGCGGGCTGGCGCCCGAAGCAGACGTTACGGGGCTTAATCGTGCATCCAAGGTCACTGATGGACAAAAAATTCACGTTCCAACGGTAGGGGAGCAGCAGGTGTCCATTGCGGAAGCCGGTGTTGATGGTGGGACTTCCGCATCATCAGGCGTCGGTGGCGCAACAGGCCTAGTAAACATTAATACGGCAAGCTCGGCAGAGCTGCAGACGCTCTCGGGAATCGGTCCCTCAATGGCACAGTCGATTATCGATGAACGGACAAAGAACGGTGCTTTTGCTTCGGTTGACGATCTGATGCGCGTGTCGGGAATCGGCGAGAAGAAGCTTGCCAAAATCAAAGATTGCATCTGCGTATGAGTACGACCGAGCGAGAGCACGTGATGCCTCCGCGGCCCCTGATTCCGTGGACGATGGCCCTGTGTGCCGGCATGTGCGTGAGCTGCGCCTTGGTGCTCAACATGGCCGCTGATGCGCTGCTGACGGAGCGGGCGACGGCGGTCGGGCCGCTATGGGCCATTCCCGTTGCGGCGGCGGTATTCGTTGTGCTGGCTCAATCTTGTGCGCGGCTTGTCCCTTTGAAGCGGTGGCTGTATGCCGTGTCCGTCGGCCTCGTGGCGGGAGCGGTCGTCTCGGCGTGGTGGGTCGTGGGTGTGCTCAGTGCCGCGAAGACGCTCGACGGTCGAGCGGCAAGCGGCCTCGAGTTTGTCGTGCAGGGTGATCCATCCATAAACGACGACGTGTATTCCTATACCTGCGAGGCACGCGCGGACGGTAAGAACTTGGCAACGGTTCGCCTATCGTGTGATCGTGAGCTCAAGGTTGGGGCGCACGTGCGTGTTATCGGTCGCGTTTCGCGTTTTGAGAACGACGCATATGGACGATCGCGCGTGCTCCGAGGCGAGGTGCGCAAGGTTAAAGCCGTTCGGATTTTATCGGTCGATGAGGGTTCTCCGGGGCCGCTGCTTCGGCTGCGAAATGGGCTGCTTGCGTCCATCGCGCCTGCGACCGACCCGGCGCGTGCGCTCATAGCCGGTGTCGTCTGCGGTCGTTCGGCCGAGCTGCGCGCCCAGCCGGCGGGCGACTGGTTTTCTGTGACGGGAACGGCACATCTTATCGCCGTCTCGGGCAGCCATTTGGCTATCGTGGGGTTTGTAATCGAGGGTGTATTGCAAAAGACTCGGTGCTCACGTGGTCTTCAGCGGGCGATATTGGCGATAACGCTTGTGGGCTATGCTGCCTTTACGGGCGCGTCTCCCTCGGCCGTGCGTGCGTGCTGCATGGTGTTCGTGACGCTTGTCGTAAACGGCGCGGGGCGTCGTCGGCACGGCCTTTCGGCACTCTTCGTAACCATGTCCATCTTTGTGCTGCTGCGGCCGACGGTGCTGTTTGAGATGGGCTTTCAGCTTTCATGTGCCAGCGTCTTAGCCATTCTGTGCTTTTGCTCTTATGCGACCTACGCTTTGGGTGAGCTGGGCTTGCCATCGGGCGTTGCCGGCATGCTTTCCGTCACGCTGTGCTCGCAACTGGCGACACTTCCCATTACCGTTCCTGCCTTCGGTACGTTCTCGCTCATTGCTCCGCTGGCAAATGCGGTCATCGGTCCGGTGGTGAGCGTACTGCTCGCTGTGTCGATCGCGCTGGCTCCCTTTTCGTTCGTGGCACCGTTGCGGACTTGGGCGCTCGTTGTGCCCATGATTGCCGCCCGTTGCGTGCTGTTCTTCGAGCAGCTGTTTGCCGCCGTGCCGGGTGCATACGTGAGCGTGCCGCCCGATAGCATGTGGATTTACCTAGTGCCGTGTTTTCTGGCGGTTCTGCTGGTCTGGTGGCCGCGTCCCCGTGCACGTCCTATGGCGGTGGGGCTTGCATGCCTGATGCTCTTGGCTGCGATTCCGTACGTCTATTGGGATCGATTCGCTCCGCCTTCGGTGACGGTGCTCGATGTGGGCCAGGCCGATGCGATTCTTATCCGCCAAGGCGGCGCAGTAGCTCTCGTCGACTGCGGGCTCGACGAGCGTGTGGTTGCGGCGTTGGTTCGCAATAACGTGCACCATATCGATGCCGTCTTTGTGACGCATTGGGATGAGGACCACTGGGGTGGTCTGCCTGCCGTGCTCGAACAGTTTTCGGTCGGAACGATTGCCGTGGCGGCGGATGCGCTGGAGGATGCTCCTGCCGAGGTATTGAACCGACCTGGCGTGGAGTATCGGCAGGTGCGCCGTGGGGATACGGTCGACATCGGCTCATTTTGCGCCCGCGTGATGTGGCCATTCGAGTCCGTGGATGGCGAGGGAAATGAGGACTCGCTTGTCCTGCTGCTCTCCTATGTTCAGGAGGGCAAGGGCCTGCGCATGCTCCTCACCGGTGATGCCGAACTCGATCAAGAACGGGAATTCGTGCAGGAGGTGGGGGATATCGATGTCCTTAAACTTGGGCATCACGGCTCCAAGGTTTTAGTCGATGGAGAGTTGCTGGGCGTCCTGAAGCCCGAGCTTTCCCTCGCGAGCGCGGGCGAGGGGAATCGATACGGCCATCCGTCCGATGCCTGCATCGATGCCGTTAAGGAAGCGGGTGGTGTGTTCGCGTGTACCATCGAACGCGGCGACATTACCGTCACACCGACTGCGAATGGCTTTGCGATGCGATGCCAGCGACCGTGACGACGTCGTTGGCGTGTGGTGGGCCCCTGGGCTAGAATGGCACGGAACGAATACGAAGGCCTGCGGGAGGGGAGCGCAATGTCCGAAACCGGTTTGCTGCCGGCATATCTGATCGTCGGTACCGACGGAGTTAAGCGCGACCACGCCGTCTCGCGTATGAAAGCGCGTCTGGAAAAGTCGGGTATGGTCGAGTTCAACCTCGACGAGCGAGACATGACCAAGGACCCCGATATCGAGTCCATTATCGGATCGCTTAACACCTTTCCGATGGGCAGCGAGTTTCGTCTGGTAATCCTCGATGGCTGCTCAAAGCTCGCCAAGGCGGTCTCGGAGCCGCTCGTCGAGTATCTGGCGAGTCCCAGCCCCACAACGGTCTGCCTCATCATCGCCGACTCACTTGCCAAGAATACGCGCCTGTATAAGGCAATCGCCAAGATCGACAAGAAGGCTATCGTCGATTGCTCGGGTACCAAGCGCTGGGAACTGCCGCGACGTGTTCAGCAGATGGCGACGCAGCGCGGTAAGTCGATTTCGACGGCGGCCGCCGAGGAGCTCGTCTCGCGTTCGGGCGAAAACACGCGCATGCTCGATAACGACTTGGCTAAGCTTGCCCAGATGGTCGAGGCGCCCCAGATTGAACTTGCCGATGTTGAGCGCTGGATTGTACGTACGGCCGAGGTCCAACCCTGGGACTTCCTCAACGCCGTCTCGGCTCGCGATATGCGGCGTTCGCTCGAGCTCTTTAAGCTCCTGCCCTCCAAGAGCTACGTGTGGACTTACACATTGCTGTGCGGTCGCATCCGTGAGCTGATCGTCGCCAAGGCGCTTGATGCGCGCGGACAGGGTCGCGAGCTGGCCGCAACGCTCAAGCTCCAGTCCTGGCAGGTCAAGAATCACCTTACCTGGGCGCGTCGTTTTTCGATGACCGAGCTCGTCGCAGCGCTCGAGGGTGCCGTTGATGTGGAGCTCGCGCTCAAGGGTTCGGCAGATTCTGAGACGGCGCTTTTGCTCTGGATTACGAACATCTTGAGAAAATCGTGATGATACCTGCCTATTTGACAAATTCGTTCTATCCCTTTGAGAGGGAGCGTGCTATAGTAGGCGCTTGCATGACCTCACCGTGTCTCAGAGGTGTCATACATTTTTTGCAAGGAACTCGAAAGGAACTCCAGAAGTGGCAAACATCAAGTCTCAGAAGAAGCGTATCCGCACCAATGAGGCAGCTCGCATGCGTAACAAGGCTGTCAAGTCCGAGCTCAAGACGCTGACCAAGCACGTCCAGTCCGCCGTCGCCGAGGGCGACGCCGAGAAGGCCCAGGCTGCCCTCAAGACCGTCACCAAGCGTCTCGACATGGCTGCCGCCAAGCATGTTATCCACAAGAACCAGGCTTCCAACCGCAAGTCCGGTCTTGCCAAGCTCGTGAACAGCATCAACGCCTAAGTTGTAAATTTCACACCACACAGATTACGCGCATAAATGGAGCCTGTTTTATGGAACAGGCTCCATTTTTTGTACCGCTCGGGTAAGATAGTCCGCATGAATACTTCAATTGACATTTCCCACATCCGCAACTTCTCGATCGTTGCGCACATCGACCATGGCAAGTCCACGATCAGTGACCGCATCCTCGAGCTCACCCATACCGTCGACGAACGCGACATGGAGTCGCAGCTGCTCGACACCATGGATATCGAGCGCGAGCGCGGCATCACGATCAAGTCCAATGCCGTCCGCGTTTCCTATGACGCCGACGATGGTGAGACATATCAGTTCAATCTCATCGATACGCCGGGTCATGTAGACTTTACCTACGAGGTCTCGCGTTCGCTGGCCGCTTGTGAGGGCGCGGTGCTCGTCGTCGACGCCACACAGGGTGTCGAGGCACAGACCGTCTCCAACGCGACGCTCGCCATGAACGCCAATCTGGACATTGTGCCGGCCATCAACAAGATCGACCTGCCCTCGGCCCATCCCGACGAGGTTAAGACCGAGATCGAGGACGACCTGGCGATTCCCGCCGATGATGCCGTGTGCGTCTCGGGCAAGACCGGCGAGGGCATTCACGATCTGCTGGAGTCCATTGTCTTTTTGATCTCTCCGCCCAAGGGCGATGCGAACGCGCCGCTCAAGGCGCTCATCCTTGACTCGTATTTTGATGAATACCGCGGCGTCGTCGCCACCGTTCGCGTTTTTGACGGCTCGATTAAAAAGGGCGATACCCTGCTTATGATGCAGGCCAAGGGCGACTTTTTGGTCGACGGCGTGGGCGTCAAGCGTCCTGCCGAGACCCCGGTCGACGCGCTGACCGTCGGCGAGGTTGGCTATGTGGTCACGGGTCTGAAGGACCCCGAGGCTGTGCGCGTGGGCGATACCCTTACGTGGGCTTCGAACCCCTGCCCCGAGCCTCTGCCGGGCTACCGCGAGGCCAAGCCCATGGTCTACACGGGCCTGTTCCCGATCGACAACAAGGACTACGAGAATCTGCGCGACGCCCTCGATAAGCTGCACGTCAACGACCCGTCGTTGGTGTGGGAGCCCGAGACCTCGGTGGCGCTCGGCTTTGGCTTCCGCGTGGGCTTCCTGGGCTTGCTGCACATGGAAGTCGTCAAGGAACGCCTGGAGCGCGAGTTCAACCTGGACCTCATTGCCACGAGTCCCTCGGTCGACTATCACGTCTACAAGACCGACGGCGAAATGATCGATGTCCGCAGTCCGCAGGACCTTCCCGAGGCCACACGCATCGATCGTATCGAGGAACCCTACCTCAAGGCAAAGATCATCTGCCCGCCTGAGTACACGGGTGCCGTCATGCAGCTCGCCATCGAGCACCGCGGCGTCACAACCGACATGATCCACCTGACGAGCAAATCGGTCGAGATGCGCTTCGATATGCCGCTCGCCGAGCTCATCTTGGACTTCTTCGATCAGCTCAAGAGCCGCACCAAGGGCTATGCCTCGCTCGACTACGAGTTCAACGAGTACCGTCCCTCCGAGCTCGTCAAGCTCGACATCCTGCTTTCGGGCGACGAGGTGGACGCGCTGTCGTTTATCGTCCATAAGGACAAGGCATATGGCCTGGCCCGTGGCCTGTGCGACAAGCTCAAGGAGATCATCCCGCGTCAGCTGTTCGAGGTGCCCATCCAGGGTGCTATCGGCAACAAGATCATCGCCCGTTCCACCGTCAAGGCGCGTCGCAAGGACGTTCTTGCCAAGTGCTACGGCGGCGATATCTCGCGTAAGCGCAAGCTGCTTGAGAAGCAGAAAGAGGGCAAGAAGCGCATGAAGGCCATCGGATCGGTCGAGGTCCCGCAGGAGGCCTTTATGGCGATCCTCAAGGTGGACGAGTAGGTCAATGGCGCTTTCTGAATACAGCAAGCGGCTGCTGGGCGCCTATGCCGAGCAGCCGTTCCTTATGGCTCCCATGGCGGGCGTGACCGACCCTGCCTACCGCATCATGTGCCGCCGCCGCGGTGCCAACCTTGCCTACAGCGAGATGGTGAGCGTGGCGGGCCTTGCCTATGCCAGCAATAAGACGTGGCGCCTGGTGCTACCGGCCGACGAGGAGCAGCAGATTTGTGTGCAGCTCTTTGGCTCCAAGCCCGAGCAGTTTGCGAGCGCCGTCGCCGCCGTCGAGGAGCGCGTTGGTGATCGCCTGTCGCTCATCGATATCAATATGGCATGCCCCGCCCGCAAGGTTGTCACCAAGGGCGAGGGTTCGGCGCTCATGCGCACGCCCGACCTGGCCGAGAAGATCGTCGAGGCCACGGTGGGCGCGGCGCACGTGCCCGTGACCGTCAAGATTCGCAAGGGCTTTTATGCCGAGGACCGTAATGCCGCGACGTTTGCCCAGATGCTTGAGGGCGCAGGGGCTGCCGCAGTCGCCGTGCATGGTCGTTGCGCCACGCAGCTCTACACGGGCCAGGCCGATTGGTCGGTCGTCGATGAGGTTGCCGACGCTGTCGAGATTCCCGTGATTGGTTCGGGCGATGTGTTCTCGGCCGAGGACGCTGCTGAGCATCTGCACGGCTCGGGTGCCAGCGCGGTGTTTATCGCGCGCGGCATCTACGGCAATCCGTGGGTGTTCGGCGATGCCGGAGCCCTTGCACTCGATGGCACGCCGGTTCCTTCTCGCTCCTCGGTCGAGCGCCTGGAGGCTCTGCGCGAGCACCTGACGTTGACGCACGAGCTTCTGCCGCTCATGTCGCGTGCTCGTACGTACGCAAGCTGGTACTTAAAGGGCATGCCCCATGCCGCCGCCTGGCGCGCTCAGGTGGTGCGTTGCTCTACGTACGAGGAGTTCATGTCGCTGGTCGATGATATCGAGCGCGATGTGGTGGCCTGCGAGGCCGCGCTTGCCGCCGGTGAGTCGGTGCCCGCTCATCCGCTGGAGGCTTAAGGGTGGCCGTTACCGCGCTTTACGTGCACGTACCGTTTTGCGCTCAAAAATGCCGCTATTGCGACTTTGACTCGCGCAGCTTCGCCCCGTGCGACCTGGATGCTGCGCTCGATGCTTATTTTGAGCAGCTGTACGCGCGCCTTGATGCCTTTGGCAGGGCTGGGGCGCTTGCGCAGGTCCGCACCGTCTATGTTGGCGGCGGCACGCCGTCGCTGGCGGGAGAGCGTTTGGTGGAACTTGCCCGGCGCATCTCCATGCAGTGTAAGCCCGTTGAGTTTACTTGCGAGGCCAATCCTGAGTCGCTGACTGCCGAGCTTGCTGAAGCTCTTGCCGTGGCGGGCGTCACACGCATTTCGCTGGGCGTACAAACGCTCGATAATACCGAGCTCGCCGCTATCGGCCGTATTCACGATGCCGATCGAGCCCTCGCGGCCATCGCGACGGTCAAGGACGCGGGGCTTGACGTGTCGTGCGACCTCATGTGTGGGCTTCCCGGACAGACGGATGCGAGCTGGCAACGCACGCTCGATGGCGTGCTTGCAGCGGCTTCGCACCATGTGTCGGTCTATCCGCTCACGCTCGAGGAAGGCACGCCGCTCTACCGCATGGCATGCCGCGATGAGTCGCTTGAGCCCGATGAGGATTTTCAGGCCGCCTGTATGGATGTGGCGCGCGATCGCCTGGGTGCTGCTGGCTACCACCCCTATGAGGTGGCGAGTTATGCGCTCAATGGACACGAATGCGCTCATAACATTGCCTACTGGACCGGTCGGGACTATTTGGGCATTGGTCGGTCTGCTGCGGGCATGCTTGATGCTTGCGACTTCGATCGCTTGGCTGGTCTGTTTCCCGGCGTTTCGCCTCGTGGTGACGCGCGTCGTGTGCGCTTGGTGCAGCGCGACGATGCCGCGACGACTTTTGAGGCCGAGTATCTGTCGCGGCGCGAGACGGTGGCCGAGGACCTGATGCTCGCCTGCCGCATGACGCGTGGCGTGGGGTCCGACCTGCTGGTTCGCGCGGCGGACGTGATCCCCGTGGACGAACTGACAGCAGCCTGCGACCGCGCCCTTGAGCTCGGACTTGCCGCCTGGGTGCCCGATGGCGTTGGGGACTATTCAGGCCACATTGCATCGAGAGACGTCATCGCAGGCCGAGTCCTTGCCCATCTGGCGCCGACCCACTTGGGCTGGCTCGATGGAAATGTTCTGTTCGAGCTGTTTTGGGGTCTAGCTTAGGCCGCTCGGGTAGAATTACCGCAATATATACGCTGCTGTGAGCAGGAGGTTGCCGCGCATGGCGACGATGAACGAAAAAGATTACTACGAGATTTTGGGTGTCTCCAAGGACGCCACCTCGCGTGATATTCAAAAGGCCTTCCAGCAGAAGGCCCGTAAGCTCCATCCGGACGTCAATAAAGAGCCGGGTGCCGAGGAAAAGTTTAAAGAGGTTTCCGAAGCCTATGCCGTACTTTCGGATGAGCAGAAGCGTGCGCGTTATGACGCCATGCGCTCGGGCAATCCCTTTGCCGGTGCTCCTACGGCTTCGCCCTATGGTGGCGGCTACGCCGGCAGCACGGGCTATGGCAATCCCTTTGAGGGCGGTTTCCCCTTTGGCGGTGCCTGGGGTCAGCCCCGTCGCGGCCAGGCGGCCTACAACCCCGAGAGTGGCGCCAACGTGGTCGTCGACATTAAGCTTGACGCCAAGGAGGCCAAGGAAGGCACCCGTAAGACCGTGCGCTACGCGCATTTCGATACCTGTGGGCATTGCGGCGGATCGGGCTCCGTGTCGTCAGAGCATGCCCATACCTGTCCGAGCTGCGGCGGTCGCGGCCATATCGACGTCGACCTGTCCTTCCTGTTCGGCGCCGGTACGTTCCAGTCGGTCTGCCCCGAGTGCGGCGGTTCCGGCAAGGTTGTGGCCGATCCGTGCCCCGATTGCGGTGGCAGCGGTCGTACCCGCGTGACCTCCGAGCAGACGATTGAGTTTCCCGCTGGCACGCACGATGGCGACGAAGTGCGCATCCCCAATATGGGTCACGCGGGCACCAATGGTGCCTCGGGCGGCGACCTAGTCGGACGTGCACATGTTGAGGCCGAGCGCCTGGAAGGCAAAGCGCGTACCGGCTTCTACCTCATGGGCATCATCGCGCCGTTCTTGGTTCTGTCAGCCATTTCGGGCGTGTTCTCGGCCTTTGCCATGATGTGCTTCATTCCGTTTGCCATGGGCCTGTTTATGGTGCTCTCGGATGGCGTGCTTCACCGAAGCCTGCTGTGGTGGAAGCGCGGCGCGATGCAGTTTGCCAATGGTTTTGCCAACGGATTTATGTTTGCACTCGTGTCGGTATGGTTCGCAAGCTGCTCTCAGCGTGCCATGCTTTCGCCCTACGGAATGCAATAACATAAAACCCTCTGTTTGCGACCTGCCCAGCTTGGGTATAGGACGCTCTGTGACAATAATGAAAGTCGGAAGGATTCGGTCGTGTCGGAAAATAGGGATTACTACGAGGTACTTGGCGTCAACAAGGATGCCGACGCGCGGACGATCAAGCGCGCGTTTCTAAAGAAGGCCCGTACCGTACACCCGGATGTTTCGGACGACCCCGAGGCCGAGACCAAGTTTAAAGAGCTCAACGAGGCGTATTCCGTTCTTTCCGATGAGCAGAAGCGCGCGAACTACGATCGCTTTGGCTCCGCTGACGGCCCTGGTGGCTCTGGCTATGTCGACATCAACGATATCTTTGGCGGCATGGGCATGGACGACCTGTTCTCGTCGTTCTTTGGCGGTGGCGCCGGTGGTGGCGCCCGTAGCCGTCGTGAGCGTCGTCGCGGTCGCGACATGGCCATCTCGCTTTCGGTGACGCTCGAAGAGGCCGCACTCGGTTGCAAAAAGACGATCAGCTACGATCGCCTGGCTCCCTGTGACGACTGCAACGGCACCGGTAGGGCCGAGGGCGCACAGGAAAAGCAGTGCGGCCGCTGCCACGGCACGGGCTATGTCACCACGGTCCAGCGTTCGTTCCTGGGCCAGGTTCAGTCTTCCTCTCCTTGCCCCGACTGCCATGGTGAGGGCACGGTTATCGACCATCCCTGCGAGACCTGTGACGGTCAGGGCCGCACGCCTTCGCACGAAAAGATCGATATCGATATTCCCGCCGGCGTCTCGACTGGTCGCCAGCTGCGCGTGAGTGGCTTTGGCGAGGCCGGCCTTCGCGGCGAGCCCTCGGGCGATCTGATCGTCAACGTGCGCGTCGCCGACCACGAGCGCTTTAAGCGCAATGGCGACGACCTGTACCTGGTGAGCGATATCTCGATCGCCCAGGCCGCGCTTGGTTGCGATATCGAGGTCGAGGGCATCATGCCCGATGAGGTCGTTAAGGTGACGGTTCCCGCCGGCGCGCAGTATGGTGACACCGTGAGCGTTAACAACTACGGCATGCCCCGCATCGGCGGTGGCGGCTCGCGCGGCCGCCTGATCGTGCAGCTGCGTGTGGTCGTTCCCACCAACCTCTCCAACAAGCAGCGCGAGTTGCTCCAGGCCTTTGCCGACGAGATGGGCGATGACGTTGCACCCGGCAAGAAGTCGGTGACTGACCGTATCAAGAGTGCCCTCGACGACATCCTCGATTAAGGAGCCCGTGTGCTCGCACCCCATATTTCTGTCGTCAACCTCGGCTGCCGCGTCAACCGGGTTGAGTCCGACCGTATCACTGCCGATCTTATGCGCCTGGGCTTTGCGATGGTGGAGCCCCAAGATGCCGAGCTGATCGTCATCAATACCTGCGCCGTTACGGGCGAGGCCGAGGCCAAGACCCGCAAGGCCGTCCGTCATGCGCTTGCCTATCCGGGCGAGCCCTACGTGGTCGTTACCGGCTGTGTGGTCAACCTGCACCCCGAGGAGCTGCTGGAACTCTCGGATCGTGTGATCGCCGAGCCGTCCAAGATTGATGTCTCCGAGCGCGTCTGTGAGGTGCTGGGCGTCGAATCCGATAGTGTTCCCGCTTGCAGCGAAGGCGATGTGGTCGACGCACTCGGTCGCTCACGCCTGGGCGTGAAGATCCAGGATGGCTGCAACCATCGCTGCACCTACTGCATCGTGTGGAAGGCCCGCGGCCCTGAGCGCTCCGTGCCCGTCGAGTCCGTGCTCGATCAGGTGCGCGAGGCGCAGGAGGCCGGCGTGCCCGAAGTGGTGCTGACTGGCGTGAACCTGGGCGCCTATGACGGCAAGAGCGCGACCGACGAGCATGTCGAGATCGATGAGCTACTCGAGGCCATCATGGAGCGCACCGAGATTGCCCACGTGCGTATCTCTTCGGTCGAACCCATGGATATTTCCGAGCGCTTGCTCAAGGTGATGGCGCGCTATCCGCAGCGTATCGCCCCGTTTTTGCATCTGCCCGTGCAGTCTGGTTGCACGGCGACGCTGCATCGCATGGGCCGTCCCTATAGCGCCGAGACCTTTGAGGGCACGGTGCGCATGATTCGCGCCAACCTGCCGCAGGCGTCGCTTTCGTGCGACGTTATCGTCGGTTTTCCCGGCGAGACGGATCAGGAGTTCGAGGAGTCGCTGGCGCTGTGCCGCCGTGTGGGTTTCTCGCGTATGCACGTGTTCCGCTATAGCAAGCGTCCCGGTACCCTTGCTGCCGACATGCCCGACCAGGTGCCGCCCGAGGTTATGGCCGAGCGCAGCCGTCGTATGCGAGACACGGCGCAGGAGCTCGCTATTGCCGATGCTCGTCGTCGCGTGGGCACTGTCGAGCGTGCCGTGCTCGAGTATGGTGATAGCCTGACGCTCGGTTCGTTCCATCATGCCCGTCTTGACGATACCTGTGGACTTACAGCCCCGTGCCTGCTCGATGTTGCTATCATCGGAGTCGATGATTCCGGCTTGGTCCATGCGCGCAGGGAGGTCCATGGAAGCCTCGAAGATTAGACTTACTGTTCCCGAGGGAATTGATCCCTCGTGCGTTTTGGGCGCCGGCGACGGTGTCCTTCGTGCACTCGAGAGCTTGGTTCGCGCCCATGTGGTCGCCCGTGGCGATAGCATCGCCGTGAGCGGTGACCCGGACGAGGTCGAACTCGTGGCTCGCTTTTTCGAACATGCTTTTCGCGAGGCGGCGGCCGGTCGTACCCTGTCTGCCGACGATGTCTCTCGCTGCCTGGCCGTCTTGCGCGATGGTGAGCACGAGGCTACGTCGCTTCGCGATGACGTGCTGCTTTCGTATCGCGGTCGCGTCATTCGCCCCAAGACGCTCGGGCAAAAGCGCTATGTGGATGCCATTCGCTCGCATACCATCACCTTTGGCTTGGGTCCTGCCGGTACCGGTAAGACCTATCTGGCCATGGCGCTCGCCGTTGCCGCGCTCAAGCGCCATGAGGTGGGCCGTTTGATCTTGACGCGTCCTGTTGTCGAGGCGGGGGAGAACCTGGGCTTTTTGCCTGGCACCCTCGAGGAAAAGATCGATCCGTACATGCGTCCGCTCTACGACGCCCTTTTTGACATGATGGATCGCGAGCGCACCGATGAGCTTATGGAGCGCGGCGTGATCGAGATCGCCCCGCTTGCCTATATGCGCGGTCGTACGCTGAGCGATGCTTTCGTGGTGCTCGACGAGGCGCAAAATACTACGCCCGAGCAGATGAAGATGTTCCTGACACGCCTTGGATTCAACTCCAAGTTCGTGATTACCGGCGACCTCAGCCAGCGCGACCTGGTGGGTCGTCGTGGTGGCTTGGCGGATGTTGAGAAGATTTTGGGCCGTGTCGACGATGTGGCGTTTGCACACCTGGAGCGCGCCGACGTGGTGCGCCATGCCCTAGTGGGTCGTATCGTTGAGGCATATGATGCTTATGATGACGTGCGCGAGCAGCGCTCGCGCGACCGAAAGGAGTCCCGTTGAGTGTATTGATCAGCAACGATGCCGAGCTCGATACGCTGCTCGACGCGCAGGAGGTGGAGCACATCTGCGAGGTTGTGCTTGCCGCCGAGGGCGTTGAACGTGAAGTCGAGATTTCCCTTTCGTATGTCGACGAGGACGAGATGCACGAGCTCAACCACGAGTGGCGTGGCATCGACCGCACCACCGATGTGCTCTCGTTTGAATGCGACTCGGCCTTTGACGAGGATATTCCCGCCGACGAGACGCTCGAGCTCGGCGATATCATCTTGGCCCCGCAGGTCATTGCCCGTCAGGCCCCCGGCTTTGGCAATAGCCCTGCCGACGAGTGCCGCCTGATGCTCGTACACGGCATGCTACACCTGCTGGGGTATGACCATATCGAGGACGACGAGGCCGAGGTCATGGAGGCCCGCGAGGACGCTATCCTGCGCGATCTGGCGCTCGAGCGCGGCGAGGACCCCAAACTCGTTCACGTCGGCCCCATCACCAATCATGCCCACGACTAGGAGCCGCTTATGATTCCCGGATCGAACAAGGACCATCCGTCCTTTTTAAAGTCGTTCTCCTACGCCATGGAGGGCTTCGTCACCGCCGTCAAGACCGAGCGCAACATTAAGGTTATGCTCGTAGCGGGCGTGTGCACCATCATTGCCGGCTGCATCGTGGGGCTCGACATTGCCGAGTGGGCCACGATTATCATCTGCTGCGGCCTGGTGATTCACGGCGAGCTGTGCAATACCGCCATGGAGGCCATTGTCGATCTGGCGACCCAGGAGCTCCATCCGCTGGCAAAACGCGCCAAGGACATCGCCGCCGCCTCGGTATACGTATTTTCAATCACCGCCGCGATTGTGGGCTTGCTGGTATTTGCCCACGCGCTCGGTTTTATTTAGAAAGGGATTCCCATGTCCGACAATATGCAGCCTATCGATGAAATTTTGGACGACGAGTCCCCGGATGCTAAGGCGACCGAGGCCTATGAGGAAGTCGAGGAGTTCGACCCGTTTGAGGGCATGAGCGACGAGGAACTCGACGCCCTGTGCGACGAGGACGACAGCCTCGCGGGCTTTGGCGACGTTGAGCCCGGTTTCCGCAGTGGCTTCGTGGCCCTGGTCGGTCGTCCCAACGCCGGCAAGTCCACGCTGCTCAATGCCTGCTATGGCAAAAAGGTCGCCATCACCTCGCCGGTGGCCCAGACGACCCGCCGTCGCATGCGCGCCGTCGTCAACCGCCCCGGCTACCAGCTGGTCTTTGTCGATACCCCGGGTATCCACAAGCCCAAGGACGGTCTAGGGTCCGAGCTCAACAAGAGCGCGCTGTTCGAGCTGAACGATGTCGATGTTGTCGCGTTTTTGATTGATGCCACTAAACCGATCGGCAGGGGAGACGCCTGGGTTGCCGAGCGTGTCAAGAATGCCCGTTCCAAGAAGGTCCTGGTGCTCACCAAGGCCGATGAAGCCGACCCCGCACAGGTCATGGAGCAGCTTAAGGCCGCCCACGAGCTTATGGAATATGACGACGAGATCGTGACGTCGTCGGTCAAGAACTTTAACGTCGATGCCTTCATCGAGACCGTTGCGCACTTTTTGCCCGAGGGTCCGCGTTGGTTCCCCGAGGACATGGGTACCGACGCTTCCGATGAGACGCTCGTTGCCGAGTTTGTGCGCGAGAAGGTCTTGCGCCGCACCCGTGATGAGATCCCGCACTCCGTGGGCGTGATTTGCGATGCGCTTGAGCAGACCAAGAAGGTGCTGCGCGTGCACGCCACCATTTACGTCGAGCGCGAGGGCCAAAAGGGCATCATCATCGGCAAGGGCGGCGAGATGATCAAACATATCGGCATCGACGCCCGTCGCGACCTTGAGCGCATCTTTGGCACCCAGGTCTTTTTGGAGCTGGACGTGAAGGTCAAGGCCGGCTGGCGTGACGACGAGGCCCAGATTCGCCGCTTTGGCTATAACGCCGAGGATTAGGGACACGCGGCGCGAATGGCAGGTTCTCGTACATATCGCACGAAAGTGCTCGTGCTCGATAAGACGAAGCTCAAAGAGACGGACCTGATCCTGACGATGCTTGACGAGCGGGGTCGGCAGGTTCGTGCTGTGGCAAAGGGCGCCCGCAAACCCGGCGGACGCCTGGCTGCGCGCTGCGAGATGTTCTGTACCGTTGATCTGCTGCTTGCGCATGGACGGTCGCTCGACGTGGTTTCCCAGGCCGAGCTTATGGAGGCGCCGCTCGGCGCTGCTCCCGATTACGAGATGACATGCGCCGCAAGCGCGATCGCCGAGGTCGCGCGCGTGTGCTCGTTCGAGGACGCCGAGGACCCGTTTACCTTTGCCATAACGCAGCGAGCGCTTGCCCTGGTGGGCAGCGGGCTCGACGCGGCGCATATGGATCTACTTGTGGCGGCATATGTCTTTAAGCTGCTGTCGCACGTTGGCTATCGACCCGATTTTTCGGCCTGCGTGCTGTGCGGAGACCCCATGCTGTCGTATTTTTCGCCCCAGGCGGGCGGTCTCATGTGCGGGTCGTGCGCGTCGAGCGTTCCGGGTGCCGAGCTGGTGTCGACCGGTGAGGTCGCGTGGCTGCGCGCCCTCATGTCCATGACCTTCGATGCGCTTATGGTCGAGAGGATCGACACGCATACGGCGGCGTTCTTGCTCGGGCTTTCGCATGTGTGGGCTGCGACGCACACCGATCAACGTCTCCGTGCGATGGAATTCATGTTGGGTCGGTGATGATGCGCAGGCACGGGCTGCTTGTGGTAACATACCGACCTGTTGGTACCTCGACCTTGGTTGCTCGCTCCACCGGCGGCTTCCCAGTCCGAGGCGAATCGAGTCGCCCGTGGGCGACGCAAAACGAAAGGTGAAACAATGACTGTTTCCAAAGAGCGCAAGGCGGAGCTGACTGCCCAGTTCGGTAACACCCCGGTCGATACCGGCAACCCCAAGGTTCAGGTCGCCATCCTGACCGAGCGCATCAAGGAGCTGACCGAGCACATGAAGTCCCACCAGAAGGACTTCCACACCCGTCGTGGCCTGCTCATGCTCGTCGGCCGTCGTCGTCGTCTTCTCTCCTACATCAAGAAGAACGACATCGTCGAGTACCGTGAGCTCATCAAGGCTCTGGGCATCCGCGACAACATCCAGTAGGATTTGTACATGCTAAGAGCGTCCTGCGCAGCGGGGCGCTCTTTTTGTGTAAGGGCGTGAACAATCACGCTCTGAAGCGTGGCGGGGGCAGGGGGCCCGCGTCACATGAGAAGCCCGCAGGCAAGGGGCCTGTGGGGTAAAGGAGAACAATGACACTCGTATCCAAGACCTTTGAGCTGTACGGCAAGACCTACACCTTTGAGTCGGGCGAGCTTGCCAAGCAGGCCACCGGCGCCTGTCTGGTCAAGCAGGGCGACACCACGATGCTCGACACCGTGGTCGTCTCCAAGGAGCGTAAGAACTACGACTTCTTCCCGCTGACCGTCGACTTCAACGAGAAGATGTACGCCGCCGGCCGCATCCCGGGTGGCTACCTCAAGCGTGAGGGCCGTCCCAGCGAGAAGGCCACGCTCACGGCCCGTATGATCGACCGCCCGATTCGTCCGAGCTTCCCGGACGGCTTCCGCAACGAGGTGCACATCGTCGCCACCTCGCTCGTCGCCGACCAGGTCAACCCCTTTGACGTCATCAACGTCATGGGTGCTTCCCTGGCAATGACGCTCGGCGGCGTGCCCTTCGAGGGCCCGCTTGCCTGCGTGCGCATCGGCCGTAACGTGGAGACCGGCGAGTTTATCGTCAACCCCACCTATGAGGAGCGCGAGAACTCCGATCTGGATCTGGAGCTGGGTGGCTCCGCCGACTTCATCTCGATGGTCGAGGCCGGCGCCGAGGAGATCTCCGAGGACGACATGCTCGCCGCCATGAAGTTTGGCCAGGAGGCCCTTGCTGCCTTCTGCCAGGCTCAGGACGAGTTTGTCGCCGAGTGGGAGCAGGTCAACGGCGCCATCGTCAAGAAGGAGTACCCGCTCGACCAGCCCGTCGAGGAGGTCCAGGAGCGCATCTTCGCCCACTACGACGAGATGGCAGCCGCCCTTCGCGACGCCGACAAGCTCTCCCGTATCGGTAAGGTCGAGGCTCTGAAGGAGTCCATCCGTGCCGAGTTCACCGAGGAGGAGCAGGCCGCTTGGGAGCGCGAGATTCCCGTGGCGCTCAAGAAGCTCGAGAAGAAGGCTATGCGCACCATGGTCGTCGAGACCGGTGAGCGCGTCGACGGCCGTGCCGCCGATGAGATTCGCCCCATCATGGTGAAGGATAACTACCTGCCGCTCGTTCACGGCTCCGGTCTGTTCCAGCGTGGCCAGACCCAGGTGCTTTCCGTCCTGTCGCTCGGTATGCTCAACGAGGGCCAGCGTCTGGATACCATCGAGCCCACCGAGGGCAAGCGCTACATGCACCACTACAACTTCCCGCCGTTCTGCACCGGCGAGACCGGCCGCATGGGCAGCCCCAAGCGCCGCGAGATCGGCCACGGCAACCTGGCCGAGCGCGCTCTGCTTCCGGTGCTCCCCGACGAGAACGAGTTCCCCTACGCCATCCGCGTCGTCTCCGAGGTCATGGAGTCCAACGGCTCCTCTTCGATGGCTTCGACCTGCGGCTCCACGCTCGCCCTTATGGACGGCGGCGTGCCCATTAAGCGCCCGGTCTCCGGTATCGCCATGGGCCTGATCCAGGAGGAGGGCAAGACCGTGGTCCTGTCCGACATCCAGGGTCTCGAGGACTTCCTGGGCGACATGGACTTTAAGGTCACCGGCACCACCGAGGGCATTACCGCCCTGCAGATGGACAACAAGGCCACCGGCCTCACCTTCGACATTCTGGCCCGCGCCCTGCAGCAGGCCAAGGAGGGTCGTGCGTACATCCTGCAGAAGATGCTCGATGTGATCCCTGAGCCGCGCCACACCACGCGCAGCACCGCTCCGCGCATCGTCTCCATCCAGGTTCCGACCGATAAGATCCGCGACGTCATCGGTTCCGGCGGCAAGGTCATCCGCGGCATCCAGGACGAGACCGGTGCTTCGGTCGACATCCAGGAGGACGGCACCGTCTTTGTCGGCGGCACCGGCGAGTCCGTCGATCAGGCCGTCGAGCGCATCAAGCTCATCATCAAGGTTCCCGAGCCGGGCGAGGAGTACACCGGTCGCGTGGTCTCCATTCAGCCCTTCGGTGCCTTCGTGAATCTGCTGCCCGGTAAGGACGGCCTGCTGCACATCTCCCGCGTCGCCAAGGGCCGCGTGGAGAAGGTCGAGGACGTCCTCAACGTGGGCGACGAGGTCAAGGTCGTCGTCATCGAGGTCGACGATCGTGGCAAGATCTCGCTCGATCGTCTTGACAAGCCCGAGGCCCCGGCTCGCGCCGAGGGTTCCTCCGAGGGCGACGGCGAGCACTTCCAGCGCCGTGAGCGTCCGCGTCGCGAGCGCTCTGAGCGCAGCGACCGTCCGCGCCGTCCCGGCGACAACGGAGGCCGCAAGCCCCGCCGTCACCACGACGCCGAGTAACAGCCGTACATAACCAGCACCGCAAGGGCGACTCCGGACAGGGGTCGCCCTTTTGCTGTTCCCGGCGGGGGCCGCGGGTAAAGTTTCCTGCTCTACAGTCCTGCGCAAGACGGAAAGCACATTAAGTGCTTTCCT
>UQWK01000011.1 GCA_900544725.1 uncultured Collinsella sp. | reverse complement strand
GTCCTGCGCAAGACGAAGGCCACATTAAGTGGCCTTCTTTGCGTGCGGAACTCATTTTGAGCAAGCACCCGCCCTGCCGGGGCTCCCGGGTTCTGTGACGACTTGGCCGTTCGGGTCAGGTGGGGCTGAATGGAATAGAGTGAATGAGGGCGCCGTTGGCGCTCTCATTCTTTATGGATGTTGAAAACGAAGGTGAATACTTTTCCGCGAAGTGAACGACCTATTTTGGGCCCCTGAAACATCAACACTTTTCTGGCTCGGTTTCCTGCGGTTTTGTCGATTGTTTCCTGCGGTTTTGCTGCGAAAAAATGCGGATGCTTCGGGGGTCCAATTTTGCTCGTTCACTTCGCGGAAAACCATTCACCTTCAATTTACTGGAGGGGGGGGGGAGGGCTTCCTCTTTGGCGTCACGGATGTACATCGCGGCGGGCGGATCGCCAGAAGCTGGCTGTTCCGCGCCTGAAGATTTCCAAAAAGTTAACCTTTGTTGACCTCAATAGTTAGATAAACTAAACTATTTTCTAAAAGTGCGCTCGAGCTAACTAATGAACTCGAGTGCTGAGGCACCGTGCCGCGTCCAATGCGGCAAAAGGGAGAAGCAACATGAAGAAGTCAACGTTTAACACCCTGCTTGTCGGTGGCGGTTTTCTGCTTGGTACGGCTGGAATCAAGCTGCTCACCAGCGCTCCGGTAAAGAATGCCTGCGTGCAGGGCATTGCGTGTGGCATGCGCGTCAAGAACTGCTACCAGGACATGGTCGAGCAGGCCAAGGCTAATGTCGACGACATGGTTGCCGAGGCGGCCTACATCACCCAGAGCGAGGTCGCTGCTGACGAGGCAGCCGAGTAACGCTTCCAGGCACAAACTATGAGATTCTCGATTATTAGCGAGATCCCCGGCAGGACCCGTCTTCAATTGGCGGGTCCTGTGCCAGAGAGCGATCTCGATGCACTTCTTAAGCTCAGCGGCGATATCGACGGCGTGCACAAGGTGCGCATTTATGGCCGTATTGGCCAGATGGCGCTCGAATATGACGAGCGGTGTCGTGCGGGCGTGCTCGACGCTTTGGGCGCGCTCGACGCCCAGGCCATTGCCGACGCAAAGACGGGCTACGTGATGCAGCTTGAGCCACGCAGGCACAAACTCGTCATGGATCTTGCCACACTTGTCGGCGCGCACTATGCGCGCCGCTGGTTCCTGCCTACGCCGCTGCGTGCCATCTTTGTCGTGGCCGGTTACATGACCTTTTTGCGCGCCGCCCTCCGTGAGCTCGCACAGCCGCGCCTGACCGTTCCCGTGCTCGACGCTTCGGCCATCGGTATCTCGTTTGTCAAACGTGATGTCGATACCGCGGGGCAGACGATGTTCCTGCTCAACGTGGGCGAACTGCTCGAGGACTACACGCGCGCCATGAGCGAAAACGAGCTCATCAACTCGCTGCTCGACGTGCCCGATAAGGCACAAAAAGTGGTCGGCGACACCGAGGTGAGCGTTGCCGCCACCGAGCTTGAGCCCGGTGACTTGGTGGCCGTGCGCACCGGCATGTCCATCTGCATTGACGGTGTGGTCGAACAGGGGAGCGCCATGGTCAACCAGGCGACCCTGACCGGCGAGCCGCTTGCCGTCGAGCGCAGCGCAGGCGACGATGTGTTTGCTGGAACTGTCGTCGAGGACGGCAGTATCTTGGTGCGCGTGCGCGCCAACACGGCTCAGACCAAGCTGCGCTCGATCGTCTCGCTCGTGCAGGCGGCCGACTCGCTCAAGTCCGAGGGCCAATCGCACATGGAAGACCTCGCCAACAAGATCGTCCCGTGGAACTTCCTGCTCGCGGGCCTTGTCGCTCTCACCACGCGTAGCCTCATTAAGACCTCGGCGGCGCTGATGGTCGACTACTCGTGCGCACTCAAGCTCACGGGTTCCGTTGCCGTCATGACCGCCATGAGCGATGCCGCCAAGATGGGCGTGATGGTCAAGGGTGCCAAGTACTTTGAGTCGTTTGCCAAGGCCGATACCATTGTCTTTGATAAGACCGGCACGCTCACTGAGGCGCAGCCGCGCCTGGCTTGCGTGCTGACGACCGATGGCTGGAGTGAGGACGAGGCCCTGCGCCTTTCCGCTTGCTTGGAGGAGCATTTTCCGCATCCGGTAGCGCGCGCTGTGGTCAATGCGGCACGCGAGCGCGAGCTCGAGCATCGCGAGCGCCATGCCGCCGTCGAGTACATCGTGGCACACGGCATCGCTTCGTCCATCGAAGGGCGTCGCGCCATCATCGGTTCCGCGCACTTTGTATTTGAGGATGAGGGCGCGCAGCTCGGGTCCGACATTAAGGAGCAAATCGAGCTCCAGATGCAGGGGCTGTCGTCGCTGTATCTGGCGGTCGACGGCACGGTCGTGGGCGTGCTTGGTATCGAGGACCCGCTTAAGTCCGGAGTGCGCGAGGCCATCGCCGACCTGCATGCGCTGGGCGTCAAGCATGTCGTTATGCTCACGGGCGACTCCGAGCGCACGGCCGAGCGCATTGCGCGCGAGGCGGGAGTCGACGAGTTTAAGGCCGAGCTGCTGCCCGAGGACAAGTACGCTTATGTGGAGCGCATTAAGAGTGAGGGGCGCCATGTTGCCATGGTGGGCGACGGCGTCAACGATTCGCCGGCGCTCGGTTTGGCCGACGTGGGCCTGGCGATGGGTGGCGGAAGCGACATCGCCAAGGAGGTCGCCGATATCATCCTGACCGATACGGATCTCGCCGCGATCGTGCGCCTGCGCCGCATGAGCCAGGGCCTCGTTGATCGTCTGACGAGCTCCTATTCTAAGGTGATGCTCACCAACTCAGCGCTCCTGGCGCTGGGCATTACCGGCGCGATTACCCCGCAGGCGTCGTCGCTGCTGCACAATGGCTCGACGATTGCCTACAGCCTGAGCAACGCGAAGGCTTACCTGCATTAGCAGACGCGTTCGCCCACGTTATCTGGCCTGCGCCCGGACGGCATCGGTGCCGTCCGGGCGCAGGCCTTTTGCATTTGATTATTTGCTAGCCTCTCTATATAGTGTTGCTAGCGGTGCTAGCAATTGAAGGGAGCGGGATCAACGTGGGTGCTGTTAGCGGCATGGCGCAGGTGAACGTTCGCGTAGATCGCCAGGTCAAGAACCGTGCCGAGGAGGTGCTGCGGCTTTCGGGCGGGTCGCTGCCCGAGCTCATCAAAAAGGTGGTGGCAAAGGTCGCGCAGGGTGGCGGGCAGTGCGAGGAAGTGCTTGCGGCCGTCGACGACCGGCAGCAGATCGTCGCGCCCGATACTCCGTTCGCCGCATCATGGGCGGCGGCTGATCAGTTTTACGCGGACCTGGGCATCGCTACGTCGCCCGTGTCCGACGATCGCGATTGGGACACAATCTATTCCGAAGCCATGGACGAGCGCTATCGCCAAAAGGGGATGATCCTGTGAGCGGGGCTCCCCTCAAAATAATGGTGGATGCCAACGTATGGGTTGATTCGTTTTGCGTCGACCATGCCGAGTCGCTTGCCGCACGCGCGTTTATTGGGCAGGCGGCGGAGACGGGGGCGTTGCTGTTCTTTCCGGTGCATATTGCTAAGGACGTGCTGTACGTTGTCCAACACGAACTGAAGCGCAGCGTTCTTGCCAGCGGGGGAGCACTCGACGAGGCATCTGCCCGTGCAATTGGCGATGCGGCGTTGGCGTTTGTTCGGAACATGACCGAAAACGCCACGGCCGTGGGCGCTGATGCATCCGATCTGTGGCTAGCCGACAAATATCTGACGCTCCATCGCGATTACGAGGACAACTTGGTGCTCGCCGCGTGTAAGCGCGCACAGGTCGATTACTTGGTGACCAACGATCGCAAGCTGCTCGAACATGCCGATCTTGCAGCAAAGACACCTCGTCAAATGATGCCGATTCTTGCTTTGGCCGAACGCGGCGGCGCGGCTATCGGTTGACGCGAACTGTTTGCGGGCCTCTTGGACGACGATGCGCCAAGGGGCCCGCGTCTTCTATTTACAAAAGCTCGGCCTTAATGGCGGGACTTTCTGCGAGCTGCTCGGCTGCCTTTTCGTCGGAGCTGTCGAGTGCTGCCAGACTGCGGTAGACCCACTCGTTGACCTGGGTGTTCTTGACGCCTGCGGTCTGCATAAGGGCGCCTACCTCGCGGATTGCTGCGAACAGATCGGCTTTGGGACTCGCGAGCTCGACCTCGATGCCGTGGTAGGCGGCCACACCGCGGTTCTCACTCACGTGGTCGATAAAACCCTCGACGGTCTCGAGCTGCTGGGCGAGAGCAACATCATCGTCGGCGTCCAGCGCGACGAGTGCGTTCGATACCGTGAGGGCGGGGTGTCCGCAGGGGACAAAGCCATCGATGACATCCATAGCTTCGGTAATGGTTGAGCCCAGGCCTGCGAGGGCATTGACGAGTTGCTGCTTGGTATCCATAACGGTCCTTTCGAAGGGTCAATTGTGCTTGGCGAAAATATACGTGACGCGATCGGTAGCAAAAGTGCGAAGTGCAGCGCACATTGGGGTCTTCACAGCTCGTGCATAGAACAGCTGTCCGCTTTCAGAACGTGGTAAGATAACACTCCACAAGCGGGGCTCGCCCCGTATGTTCTTTGAAAAGTCGACGGGTGTTGGGTGCTCGTGCCCAATGCCATCCAGACTTTCCCGACATTCGGGGGCGACTGGTTTCGACACGATAGCTCTGAGAGAGGAAGCAAGCCGAGGTCTCCTCGCCTCGTTAAACAGGGGTACCGTCAAATTGAATTGACAACAACTCTTCTTTTGAGCCTATGGCTCTCGCTGCTTAGTTTATAGCGGCGCGTCAACCCGGTGATTTCCCCGACACCGGCGCGACGTCATGTTAGGGGAATGCTCCTGCGCACGTAATCGGTATGACGCAGGCTAAGACCGAACCGGTTAGGACGCCGCGAGCGTGTCGCTGCGCGCAAAGCGTCCGAGACAAAACCAGCGACTGAGCTTGGAGATGCCAATCAGGGGGCTTTCGTGGACCGGAGTTCGATTCTCCGCGCCTCCACCATAAGTAACAGGCAGGTAGATACTTATATCTACCTGCCTTTTTATTTCTTGTCCGTACCGCGGAGAATCGAACTCTATGCAGGGCGCGAGCGTAAAGAAAACGCCAAATTGGGACGCGCTTTCCGCTCCATCTCCTCAACTCCAAAACCTATGCGCCCTCCATTCCAAAACTGGGTAGAAGAAAGCCAAAACGCAATCGCAGGAGGTCAATATGACTGCAGAAGATAAGGCAAAGAACGCCGGCAAGGTCGCGCTCGTTTTGGAGGGCGGCAGCTTCCGCGGGCAATTTACCGCGGGCGTGCTCGACGTCCTCATGGAGGCCGGCGTCGAGATTCCGGCGGTATATGGCGTATCGGCCGGCGCCCTCAACGGCGTGAACTACAAGTCGCACCAGATCGGCCGTGCCAACCGCATCAACCTGGCTTTCTGCAACGACAACCGCTTCATGGGCGCCGCATCGTTTGCGTCCACGGGCTCCATCGTGGGTTACGACTTTATCTTCAACGATGTCCAGGACCGCCTGGACCCCTTTGACAACGAAACGTTCGACGCGAGCCCCATCGAGATGTACGCCGTTGCGACGGACATGCTGTTTGGAACCGCTGCGTACCTGCCGGTCAAAAGTGCCGTACTTGACCTCGACGCCGTGCGCGCCTCGACCTCGCTGCCGCTGGTGACGCCGCCGGTCGAGATAGACGGGCACAAATACGTCGACGGCGGCGTAGCCGATTCGGTTCCCATCGAGCACGTGCTGGAGGAAGCGGGCTTCGATCGCGCGGTTGTCATTGTCACGCAGGACCGCTCGTACGAGAAAAAGCCCTACGAGTTTATGCCCGCCGCACGCGCCCGCTATGCCGACTACCCCTACCTGCTCGAGGCTATCGAGACGCGCCACGACCGCTATAACATCCAGCGCATGCACCTGTGGAAGTATGAGCGCGAGGGCCGTGCGTTGGTCGTCGCTCCGCAAAAGCCGGTCGAGGTCGGCCATGTTGAGCACGATCCGGCAAAGCTCCTCGACCTGTATATTCAGGGTCGCCAGGAGGCAAAGCGCTTGCTGGGAGATATCGAGGCGTTTGTCGAGCGCTAGCGTCGCGACGTCATGACCCATGGATGACATGTGCAGAAACTCTGGTCGGAGCCAAAATACCTGTTGACTCGGGCGGCGAGCGGGGTAATATGGACGGGTTACTTGCAGAGCCCCGTGAATCTCTGTAACAACACGTACTGTACATGGAGGAGTCTAAGTGATTTCGAAATCGACTCACTACGCCAAGCAGGGCGAGGTCCAGCGCAACTGGGTTCTCGTCGACGCCGATGGTGCTGTCCTGGGCCGTCTTGCCACCCAGATCGCAATGATCCTGCGCGGTAAGAACAAGCCCCAGTTCACGCCCAACAGCGACTGCGGCGACTTCGTTGTCGTCATCAACGCCGATAAGGTCCAGCTTACCGGTAACAAGGCCGACACGAAGACCTATTATCGCCACAGCGGCTACAACGGCGGCCTCAAGGCTGAGAGCTTCCGCCAGGCTATGGAGAAGCACCCGGAGAAGGTCATCGAGCGCGCCGTTCGCGGCATGCTGCCCAAGACCACCCTCGGCCGTGCCCAGATGACCAAGCTTAAGGTCTACGCTGGTGCCGAGCATCCGCACGCTGCCCAGAACCCCACGAAGATTGAGCTGGAGGCTTAAAGATGGCTGAGAACACCGTTGTCTACCAGGGTACCGGCCGTCGTAAGAACGCCGTCGCCCGCGTCCGTCTCGTCCCCGGCACCGGCAAGGTGACCATCAACAAGCGTGACGCCGAGCAGTATTTCGGCCGTCATCAGCTCGTTGAGAACGCCCTTGCTCCCTTCAAGGTGACCGACACCGCCGGTCAGTTCGACGTTATCGCTCTGTGCGATGGCGGCGGCATCTCCGGTCAGTCCGGCGCTCTGCGCCTGGGCATCGCTCGTGCTCTTCTGAACGCTGGCGATTACCGTGCTGACCTCAAGAAGGCCGGTTTCCTTACGCGCGATGCTCGCGTGGTCGAGCGCAAGAAGTACGGCCTCAAGAAGGCCCGCCGCGCTCCCCAGTTCTCCAAGCGCTAAGGTTTTATCTCCTTACGAGATACAATGTACAAGCGGGGCCTGCCGATTGCTCGGCGGGTCCCGCTTTTCTTTTTCGACTAGGGTGGGCGACTGCGTTTTGCCCACTTGGGAAGGAGCGATCCTATGCCCCAGAACATCTTCGGTACCGATGGCGTCCGAGGCGTCGCCAACGCCGATCTTTCGTGCGACCTCGCGTTTCGCCTGGGTCGCGCGGCGACCAAGTTTCTTGGTCCGGACATCTGCATTGGCCGTGACACGCGTCTTTCGGGCACCATGCTCGAGAGCGCTCTGACTGCTGGCATTATGGCCGAGGGCGGCCGCCCGCACTGCTGCGGCGTCATTCCTACGCCGGCCGTGGCGCTGCTTACCGTCCAAAACGAGCTCGACGGCGGCATCGTCATCTCCGCTTCGCACAATCCGCCGGAGTTCAACGGCATCAAGTTCTTTAGCCGCAAGGGCATGAAGCTTCCCGATGCTGTCGAGGAAGAGATCGGCGCCTGGGTCATGTCCGAGGAGGCCATGGCTGCCGATACGCTGCCGACCGGCGCCGGTGTGGGTCACATCATCAAGATGAAGGACGCCCGCAAGGCCTATGTCGATCATGCCATCAGCACGCTCGACGGCCTTAAGCTCGACGGCCTGGTTGTTGCCGTCGACTGCGGTCACGGTGCTTCCTGCCAGACCACGCCTGCCGCGCTGCAGCGCCTGGGCGCCACGGTGCATGCCATCAACACCGATTACTGCGGCACTGACATTAACGTCGAGTGTGGCTCCACGCACCTTGAGCCCCTGCGCGAGCTCGTGCTGCGCACCCACGCCGATATCGGCCTTGCCCACGACGGCGACGCCGATCGTGTGCTGTTCGTGGACAGCGAGGGCAACGAGATTGATGGCGACTACATTCTTGCCATCTGCGGCTCCGACCTTGCTGCTCGCGGCAAGCTCGCCAACTCCGAGATCGTCTCGACCGTTATGTGCAACCTGGGTTTCTCCATCGCCATGAAGGAGCAGGGCTTCGAGATGGTCCAGACCGCCGTGGGCGACCGCTATGTTCTTGAGCGTATGCTCGAGGACGGTGCCGTCATCGGTGGCGAGCAGTCCGGCCACATCATCTTCCTGGAGCACAACACCACCGGTGACGGCTTGGTGACGGCTCTGCAGCTGCTGGCCGTGCTCAAGCGCACCGGCCGCACCCTTACCGACCTTGCCGGCATCATGAAGAAGTACCCGCAGGTGCTCGTCAACGTGCATTCGGACAACAAGGCCGGCCTGGACGATTGCCAGCCCATTTGGGACGCCGTTGCTGCCGCCGAGAAGGAGCTCAACGGTCGCGGCCGCATCTTGGTGCGCCCGAGCGGTACCGAGCCGCTGGTTCGCGTTATGGCCGAGGCGGAGACGCACGAGCTGACCCAGCGCGTTGTTGACGATATCGTCGAGGTTGTCAAGCGCGAACTTCCCTAATGGCCAAATACGGGTGCCAAGTGGTAGACTGTTAAGGTTATTTTGATTGATTGGTATGTCCGAGGGGGAGCATGTTCACTAAAGTCCTAAGGTCTTTTGGTATGCGTGGTCGAGTCCTTACGCTGGATGCTCCCATCTCGGGCGACGTCATTCCGCTCTCCGAGGTAAACGATCAGACGTTTGCCACCGGCCTTTTGGGCCAGGGCGTGGCGATTCAGCCCACCGGCACGCGCGTGATTGCGCCGGCAGACGCCAAGGTCGAGGCCATTTTTCCCACGGGACACGCCGTTGCGCTCAACACGGTCGATGGCTTAGACGTGCTCATCCACGTTGGTTTGGACACTGTTCAGCTTGAGGGCAAGCACTTTACCGTACATGCGCAAGTGGGTGACATCGTCCATAAGGGCGATGTGCTTATTGAGTTCGATCGCGAGGCAATTGCTGCTGAGGGCTACGATGTGACGGTTCCCATCTTGGTGTGCAACTCTGTTGAGTTCTCGAGCATCAAGGGCTCCGTTGGCGAGCATGTCGAGGAGATGGACCAACTCATCGTCGCTCGCGAGCGCTAGTGAGCGCGCTCGGCCTTTAGCCTACAATTCAAACACGTTTACGGAGGGCGCCCTTGAAAGAGGACGCCCTCCGTGGCAAGATGGGATTTGTCCGAAGCTAAACAGCTTTGGGTCACCGTGGACGGGCAGGGGCCTCGACGCGGGTAGACACGAGACACATACATTACGCGACCTCGCCCTGGTGGCCGCACACGTTGGTTGCGGCCGACGCGGGCCGCGGGCAAGTGCTTGTAAGGGAAGCCTTGCCTCTCTTGTACGAGAAAGGACGCGTAATGAAGATCATTAAAGCTAAAGACTACGAGGATATGAGCCGCAAGGCCGCCAATATCATCTCGGCCCAGGTTATCCTCAAGCCCGATTGCGTGCTGGGTCTTGCCACCGGCTCCACCCCGATTGGCGCCTACAAGCAGCTCGCCGCTTGGTACGAGAAGGGTGACGTCGACTTTGCCGAGGTCAGCACCTACAACCTCGACGAGTATCGTGGTCTTTCGCACGACGATCCCCAGAGCTACCACTACTTTATGCGTGAGAACTTCTTCGATCACATCAACATCGACCTGAACAACACGCATGTGCCCGATGGCTCCAATCCCGACGCTGCCGCTGCCTGCTCTGAGTACGACAAGATCGTCGCTGCTGCCGGTTACCCCGATCTGCAGCTGCTCGGCATCGGTAACAACGGTCACATTGGCTTCAACGAGCCCGATGACCACTTCTCCAAGGGTACGCACTGCGTCGACCTCACCGAGAGCACCATTCAGGCCAACAGCCGCCTGTTCGACAGCATCGACGACGTGCCCCGTCAGGCCTACACCATGGGTACCCAGACCATCATGTATGCCCGCATGATCCTGGTTGTCGCCAACGGCGAGGCCAAGGCACAGGCCGTGCATGACATGTGCTATGGTCCGGTTACCCCCGAGTGCCCTGCCTCGATCCTGCAACTGCACACCAACTGCGTTGTCGTTGCCGACGAGGCCGCCCTTTCGCTCTGCAAGTAGCGAAAGCCTATCACCTCGACATAGCTTTGCCGAAGGCCTCCGCTTTGCGGGGGCCTTTTTGCTGAGCGTGCGCCGTGTGCTTGACGAAAATCTGGCCGCGAACTGGACGGGTGCGTCTGGTGCAGCATGATTCATTCCATAACAGATACTATGCATAAATGCTATGAAAAGGTCGTAGACGGTAGCTGGCGTTAGGTGAGTTGCGCAACTCCATTGAACAGCGCTCATTTGAGGTACACTGCCAAAGGATGGGACAAGCTGGCAAGCGCATTGACCTGCGCAAAGACTGATTGGTTGGGGGATAAGTTTCAATCGGACCACGCTGAACAAAAACTTGCCATTTGCGTACCAACAAACATCCTAAACCGTAGCATCGCTCTATTCATCTAGCGATACATATGGTCTAGCGTTACGGTGTCCATGTGGTCGAGTTGAGGAGCGGGCATGGTTAACGATTTGGGCAATACGGACGACCTCGAGCTTATGCCGCTGGGCAGTAGTTATACGGTGCGGCGCGATCGCTTGATGAACGAACTTATCGCCAAGGGCCGAAAGGCCGGCATCGTAGTCCTCTACGCGCCTGATGGCTTTGGGAAAACCTCGGTGCTGCTGCAGTATGCCCAAGAGGTTAAAAACGATCCGACGCGAGGTCCCGTGCGGATCATCGAGGCAGACCGCGCCATTGGGCGCGAGGTATTTATGCAGCTCGAGGTCGTTACCGAAGAGCTTAAGGACAAGCCGCACTCCCTGATCGCAATCGATAACGTGCCTAACCTCAGCCAGAGCGAGACCGAGGAGCTGATCGACCGAATCCGAAGCCTGCGTGCTATGGGGGTTGGGGTCTTTATGAGCTGCCGTCCCTCGAATCGCCAGCTGATTCATGGACTGGGCGATTCGATTAAAGTCAACGCGCAGATGCTCAAGGTGCATGCCTACGAGTATTCGGCGTGGGCATCGGCGTTTTCGATCAGCACATCGCTCGACTTCTATCAGCTTACGCAGGGCGTGCCCGAGCTCGTCTCGGCTATGCAGTCGGGACTCTACGGGCAGGGAGACGTTGCCCAGATGCTCGAAAACGAGATCGTCAATATCTACGGTGCGGCACTTGTTGACCTGGCGTCGCTCGAGAACAACGCCCTGTTTAGTGTGGCATGCTTGATGGTCTTAATGGGTGAGGGCAATATTTCGGAGCTCGAGGCTTGCGGTGTTAGGCTTTCGGCGATTGACCAGTCCTATCTTGTCCGCGATTATCCCATTTTTGGCGTTGATCCGGCAGACCGGAGCTTTACCTGCTTGGGTACCGAGGATAACGCACGCCTGCGATTGCGCAAGCTGGTCGCCGAAATTCGCCCCGAACTCGTTGTACGGGCGGCGCGTATATTGATTAAAGCGGGGCGCTGCGATACCGCGATGGACCTCGCCGACGCGTTTTTGGACCGCAGTGCGGTGTTGGAACTTGCCGGGCAGTATGGGGTCGATCTGGCCTTGACGGGGCATGGAGGGGATGTCTGCCGTGCGGCGCTGGGAAAGACCGAGGCAGATGGTCGGGCATCGGAGCCGACGCCTGACGAGGCGCTCGGCATCTATCTGGCGGCGGTGAGCGTCTCCAATACAAAGCTCGCGCGGTATATGGCCTCAATTATCGAGCATGCGGGCGAGCAAGCGATTTGCGAGCTCAATCCCGTGTCATGGAAGGTGGCGCACGCGTTTACGGCCGCCTGTTATGGAGATAGTGGTCTGGGGCTTCCGACAGGCCATGCAGCGCTGGAAAGTGAGGCGTCTTGTGCCGCACTCGACATGCTGTCCGCACATGTCGAGATAAAGCATGGGCTGACTGAGCGGGCGAAGGGTGGTGAGATCCTCGCGGGGCTCAAAACGGATAAGGCCTACGATTGTGAGCTCGATATCGCGGGGACGTTTGTGCGGGCGGACCGCATGTTGACGGAGCTATTTGATGGGTCGTATGCAGGGACTGACGAGCGTGATGACGAGATGGCCCTGACGCTCGAGGCACTCGAAGCGCGTGGAATCCGAGCGCTCGCTATCTGGGTGCGCATGGTATTATCGGCACGGCGCCTGTTTGCCGGCATGCCGGTGACCGACGAGCAGGCATTCAATGAGCTCGACCGTTTTGCCGTGCGCGTGCGCGACAATCAAGTTCAGTTGTTTGGCTTGATACTGGAAGGCTGGCAGTCGCTGGCCGAGGGGCGTCCGGTCAATGCCAAATTCCGTGCGGTGCAGGTGCTCAGGCTTGCCGAGGAATCGATTGGATACATACGCGACAACGCACTGCTGCTAGAGCGCGCGGCGTACTTACGCAATACATCGATGGTATCGGTGCGCGAAGAGGCAGAGCTGCTCGATTTGAGCCGGACGCAGGTCGGTGGTGCCGAGGCATGGATGGTGGCGCTGCATTTGGCCTCCGCTGGCCGCGATAGCGACCTTGCAGCCTGGATGTCCATGAACCGCCCGGGGATTTTAGATCCGTCGTATCGGCTGTTTGCGCGTCTTGCGATGCATTGTCTGGGTGAGCCGGCTGCTAGAATTCGAAAGAAGCTCCCGGTGCGCGAGCTGTCGCGATATTTGCTGCGTGACGACTTTGAGGGCGAAGGCGAGCGTCTGTTCCAGGCCGGCGATGCCGAGGGTGTCGATGTGATTGGCCATATCGAGATCCGCATGTTTGGGGCGTTTCGCGCCGAGCGCGACGGGTTTCCCATCACGGATAAGATGTGGCGCCGCAAGAAAGCGGCGACGCTTGCCGAGCGGCTTGCGCTGGGTATGGATGCACTGGTCGACCGCGAGACGCTGGCCATGGAGCTGTGGCCCCATGCCGAGTTCAATAGCGCCCGCAACAACCTGTACTCGACGATATCGCGCTTGCGTTCGGCCTTGGGGCCGACACCGGACGGCAAGTCGTGTGTGCTGATCCAAAACGAGTGCATTGGGCTTAATGGCGATTACGTCAAGACCGACGTGCGGTTGTTTGATCAGATAAGCCGCGAAGTTTTGGGAAATCGCACGGGTGCGCGCGGACCCCATCTGATCGAGCTGTGCCTTAAGATCGAGCAGCTCTACGCCGGCCCGCTGTATGTTCCCAATGGCTGTAATCCCACCTACTTTTTGCGTATGCGGCGCATTATGGAATCGAAGTATATCGACTGCATGATTCGGGGCGCGAATGCCGCCCTAGAAGAAAACGACCTGCAGTCGGCGGTATGGCTGGTGGAGTCGGGGCTGCGGCAAGAGACGGCACGCGAGGACATGGTGCGTTGCGCTATGCGCGTCTACGGTGCGGCGGGGCGACGACGCGATATCGTCGAGCTGTACAGTGGGCATATGCATCACCTGAGGGAGCAGGTCAATGGCGTGCCCGAGCCCGAGACGCGGCGTCTGTACGAGCGCTTAGTGGAGGGCAGGCTTAACCGCGTGCTCGTCGAGCGATAAAAAATGAGCGTCCGAATTGCTCGGACGCTCGCAAGCTTGATGTATGTTGGCTCGCCGGATCGTTGGCTCTTAGACGAGCTTAATCTTCTCGATGTCCTTGCGCGAGGACTCGCGATACAGCGAGAACTTGCGGCCGATAACCTGGACGACTTCGGCGTGGCAGCGATCGGCGAGCTCTTCGGCGGCCTCGCGGGCGGAAAGACTGGAACCATCGAGTACGGAGCACTTAACGAGCTCGTGCTTCTCCAGGTAGGCGACCGTCTGCTCGACGGTGCCCTCGCTGATGTCGGACTTGCCGATGATGATGGCGGGGTTGAGGTGATGGGCCATGCTGCGAAGCTGCTTGACCTGGGCTCCTGTCAGTGCCATGGGTTCTCGCTTTCTATGTTATGGGGCGCCCCGCGATGGGGCCTTAATCTACGTGAGCTGTCCCACGATAGCGCAGGAACGGCGTGGTGTGGGGCGTGTTTGCCCAGTTCAAAAAGAATGCGGATGCCGAGTGGGAGAACAGCGCGGGTTACAGGCGGACGTGTGCGGCAGCCGAAAGCGGTCTATGGACGGCCCGAAGAGACCGGCTCCCATGCAATAAACGCCCAACGGACCTTGCGGACGTGGTCGAGCATGTAACGCCCCTGCGGCACGCCCTTGGACCCTGGCTCGCCGGCATGGGGATTCTCAATCATATGCTGAGCGATGTAGTCGCGTAGTCGGTCAATCTTATCCTCGTTACCGTGCTCGAGCATGCGGGAGAAGTCCGCCACGCCTGCCTCAAGGCTATCGAAGGTATCGCGACGAGGCGATTCAAAGTACGTAACCTGCGGCAGGGCACCCATCTGAATGAGGATATTAAAGGCATACACAAAGCCATTACTGCAGGTAACCGAGGCACCGATGGCGTTCATCAGGTGCAGGTCATAGCGCGGGCTGGAGTTGGCGACCATCGTGACGGCACAACGCCGACGAGCCGTTCGATCAAGCTTGGCAAGCGCACCTTTTAGGTTGGTCGTGGTGACAGAGCGACTGGCAAAGGCAACATCTACCGCTTTCGCGACCGGTCCAACCAAATCCCAGTCATCATCCCAAGCAAGCTCAAGCGATGTAATGCGATCCTCGAGCCCATAGTACTCAATGCCAGCATCAAGCGTGCCCAACATGGCAGGGGAAAAGTCAGCAGCAATCACGGGATGCCCAGCCTGAGCAAGCGGAATAGCAATCGACCCAGCCCCACACCCCATATCCAGCACGGATTCACCGGGCTTTAACGCCAATAGCTTCATAAAGTCTCGGGCATACGGAGCAGTCTCAAGCGGCCGAAAATGCCGAGCCCGCTTATCCCACTCAAAAGAATCATCAGCCCGCCGCCGGCCAGCCTGCATCCGCATCCACTCCTGGTTCCAATCTGTGGAAAGCAGCTCAGAACGATTCTCCCCATCAACCACGGGCCAACCTCCTAGCAAAAAAAGCGACTCCTCCCAAAAGAAGAGCCGCAACCAGCATATATCAGAAAGAACCGTTCCAACGCCAAACCGCCCTCACAACAAAGGCGGGCAGGAGCGAAGCGACTGCCATACGGGATAGAACCCAACTGAGGTCCCGTTGTGCGGGAGCCCCGGGGAGGGCAAATATATAAGGTCGATCGCGAGTTCCGCACGAGCCGGAGAGCACTTAATGTGCTCTCCGTGCGAGTCAGGACTGTCCGAGCAGGCGACCTTATATATTTGCCCTCCCCGGGGCTCCTCGCCCGAACCCCTCAGCTAGTTCTTCAGCGAGTTCAGCGGTGCCGGGAAGCGTCCACCACGGTGGGCAAGCACGGTGCCGGCGTTGGGGTTCACCGGCATGATGGGCGCACGGCCAAACAGGCCGCCGTACTCGACGCAGTCGCCCACGCCCTTGCCAATGGCGGGAATCACGCGCACGGCCGTGGTCTTGTTGTTGATGACGCCGATAGCCATCTCGTCGGCGATGATGCCGGCGATGGTCTCGACCGGGGTGTCACCGGGGATGGCGATCATGTCCAGGCCAACGGAGCACACGCAGGTCATAGCCTCGAGCTTCTCGAGCGAAAGCGCGCCGGCCTCGACGGCGGCGATCATGCCGGCATCCTCGGACACGGGGATAAAGGCGCCGGAGAGACCGCCCACGCTGGAGCTGGCCATGACGCCGCCCTTCTTGACGGCATCGTTGAGCATGGCGAGCGCACAGGTCGTGCCGGGGCCACCGCAGGTGCCCACGCCGATGATCTCGAGGATGCGCGCGACGGAGTCGCCGATGGCAGGCGTAGGTGCCAGCGACAGGTCGACGATGCCCTTCTCGACACCCAGGCGATGGGCGGCCTCGCGGCTCATGAGCTCGCCGGCACGGGTGATCTTAAAGGCGGTCTGCTTAATCTTTTCGGCGACCTCCATCATCGATGCGGAATCGGGCAGCGTCTCCAGGGCTGCGGCCATAACGCCGGGGCCTGAGACACCAACGTTGATGACGGCGTCGGCCTCGCCACCGCCGTGGACGGCGCCCGCCATAAACGGGGAGTCCTCGACCATATTGGCAAAGCAGACAAACTTGGAAGCGCCGACGGAGTCCTGGTCGGCCGTGAGCTTAGCGGCGTCGATGATGGTCTGTGCAGCCATGAGTACGGCGTCCATGTTGATGCCGGCACGCAGGCTGGCGACATTGACGCTGGAGCAAACACGACTCGTGGTGGCGAGCGCCTGCGGGATGGACTGGATGACGCGGCGGTCGGCGTCGCCGATGCCCTTCTGGACGAGTGCGGAGAAGCCACCCAGGTAGTCGATGCCGAGGGTCTCGGCCGCGCGGTCGAGGGCATGCGCGATGGGGGTGAGGTCCTCATCCTTGCAGCAAGCGGCGATCTGCGCCACCGGGGTGACGGAGACGCGCTTGTTGACGATGGGGATACCGTACTCGCGCTCGAGGTTCTCGGCGGTCTCGACCAGGTGCTCAGCCGTGTGCGTCACGTGGTCGTAGATCTTCGTGCACATGCGGTCGAGGTTCTCGTCACCGCAACCCATGAGCGAAACACCCATGGTGATGGTTCTGATGTCGAGGTTCTGCTCCTCAACCATGCCGCGGGTTTCCGCGATTTCTGCGGGCGTGATCGCCATCCTTGCGCTCCTATCTGCCAAAACGAGCATAGTCTTATCTATTCTAACGTGCCGCACGTGCCATGTGGCGCGTGCGGCACGTTTTGGTGCTCGGTTGTTTCCGTTGTGTTACTGCCCAAAGACCTCTTCGGCGATGCGCGCGCTTTCGGCGGCGTCCTTGGCGTAGTAGTCTGCGCCAATCTGTTTGGCGTATTCGGGGGTGAGCACGGCGCCGCCTACGATGACCTTGACGCTCGGGACCTCGGCATGAAGCAGCTTGATGGTCTCCTCCATGGCGACGACCGTGGTAGTCATAAGCGCCGAGAGGCCGACGAGCTTGATGTCGCGCTCCTGTACGGTCTTGAGCACCTCTTGCGGGTCGACGTCGCGGCCTAGGTCAAAGACGGTATAGCCGTAGTTATCGAGCAGCATCTTGACGATGTTCTTACCGATGTCGTGGATGTCGCCCTTGACGGTGGCAACGCAGATCTTGCCCTTGTCGGCAATCTCGCCGGCGGGCATCAGGCGTTTGATGGTATCGAAGCCCACACGCGCGGCCTCGGCTGAGGCCATGAGTTGCGGCAAGAAGAACTTGCCCTGGTCAAAGAGGACTCCGACCTCATCGAGGGCGGGGATAAAGTGGTTGTTGATGAGGTCCATAGCGTCGTGATCTGCCAGCAGACGCTCGGTCTCGGCCGCGATTTCGCCCTTGCGGCCCGAGACGACCATGTGGCGGATGGGGTCGTCGTTGCCGTCGGTGCCGGCGGTGCCGGCAGCGGGCACGGTGTCGGTCGATGCGGCCTGAGCTGCTGCCGGGTTTGCGGCGATCTTATACGGATCGGTCCAGCCGGCGTAGCGCTCGATGTATCCGGTCGAGCCCTCGTCCTCGACGCTCAGCACGCGATAGCTATAGACGGTGTCCATAAAGCGCTTGGAACCCGGGTTCATGATGGGGGCGTCCAGACCTGCACCAAAGGCGGCGGCCAAAAAGACCGAGCCCAGCAGCGGGCGCGCAGGCAGGCCAAAGCTGATGTTCGATACGCCGAGTGCGCACTTGACGCCCAGGCGCTCCTTGCACATAGACATGGCGCGCAGGATCTGCTCAGCCTGGCGCTGGTTGGTCGAGGCGGTCATGACCAGGCAGTCGATGAGGATGCGGTCCGGGCCGATGCCGTAACGGGCGGCCTCGGCCACAATGCGCTCGGCGATGGCGAAGCGTGCCTCGGCGGTATCCGGGATGCCGCCCTCGTCGAGCGTGAGGCCGACGACGTTGGTGCCGTAGTGGGCGACCAGCGGGAAGATCTCATCCATGATCTGCTGTTTGCCGTTAACCGAGTTGATGATGGGCTTGCCGGCGTAGCGACGTACGGCGGCCTCGACGGCGGCGGGGTCGGTGGAGTCGATCTGCAGCGGCAGCAGCGTGGAGCCTTGGAGCTGCTCGGTCGCTTGCTGGATGACCTTGACCTCGTCGATCTCGGGCAGGCCCACGTTGACGTCCAGAATGTCGGCGCCTTGCTCCTGCTGGCTGATGCCCTGGCTCACGACGTAGTCCAGGTCGCCGTCGCGTAGGGCCTGCTGCAGGCGCTTTTTGCCGGTGGGATTGATGCGCTCGCCGATGACGGCGATCTTATGGCCGTCGCAGGGGAGGTCCACGACCGTTTGGGCACTCGTGACCGACATACTGGGCTTGCGGTGACGCGGGCTGGGCGTGTGGTTGTCGATGAGGGTGCGAAGTGCCGCCATGTGCGTGGGCGTGGTACCGCAGCATCCGCCGACGACGCTCACGCCGTCCTCAATCATGCCGGCGACGGCCTCGGCGTACTCGGGTGCCTGGATATCAAAGACGGTATTGCCGTCATCGTCCACGCGGGGCAGTCCCGCATTGGCCTGCACCATAACGGGCTTGTCGGTAACGGTGAGCATACGCGCGGCGAGTTCTCGGAGCTCGGCCGGGCCCTGGCTGCAGTTGATGCCCAGGACGTCGGCACCGATGGCGTCGAGGGTGATGGCGGCGACCTCGGGGCTCGTGCCTAAAAAGGTGCGACCGTCTTCCTCAAAGGTCATGGTGGCAAAGACGGGCAGGTCGGAGTTCTCGCGACAGGCGAGGACTGCTGCCTTGATCTCGGCCAGGTCGGTCATAGTCTCGATAATAAAGAGGTCGACGCCCGCAGCGACGCCGGCGCGCACCTCCTCGGCAAAGAGGTCGTAGGCCTCGTCAAAGCTGAGGGTGCCCAGGGGGCGCAGCAGGGCGCCGATGGGGCCGATGTCGCCGGCGACGTAGCGGGCGCCGGCCGCGCGGGCGCAGGTGACGGCTGCGGCAAAGACGTCTGCCACGGTGGCGGCGCCATCGAGCTTGTGAGCGTTGGCGCCAAAGGTGTTGGCGGTGATCACGTCACAGCCAGCCTCGACGTACTGACGTTGGATATCGGTGATGACCTGGGGGTCCTCAAAGTTGAGCAGCTCGGGCAGGGCGCCTGCCTTCATGCCGGCGGCCTGCAACATGGTGCCCATGCCGCCGTCAAACAACAGGTGCCCCGTGCCCTCGATGGCGGCGCGCAGGCGATCGTCCTTAATGCGAAGGTCATCGATCGTGCGCGTCTTGTATGCAGCGCCATTGCGACGTGCGGCATCAACGGGCGCCGCCAGCGCGGCACCGTCCAGATCATGAGTGATAAGCGGAGTTAACATCGATGGCTCCTAATGGCTGGAATAGCAGGTGGTGTGGGCGGCGCGGAAGCGGCAGTGCTCGCGCATGCGGCAGATATTGCAGGTGGGGCGGCTCTGGGCGTCGTGGACTTCGCCGTCGAACAGACCAATCACAGCGGTCACGCTCTTGGTGGGCATGAGCAGGCTGGTGGGGGTGACGGTAAGTCCAATGAGGCGCGTGGCATTGAGTGCATCCACGATCGAGCGCTGGGCCGAGAGCGGACAGTCGCCATAGCCGGGACTGAAGCGCCAGTTGCCGGCGAGCCCGTGTGCGGCGGCCGCAGCTTTGACCTGCTGGTCCATCTGCTCGACGGCGGCCTCCACATAGGCAGAGCATGCGGCGTCGAGCACGGCGCCTTCCAGGGGTTGCTGGGCTCCGGTGGTTCGCAGACGGCGCTCGGCAGACATCCCGAGGGTACAGGCCATGAGCGCCGCCAGGCGGGCGTCCTTAAGGTGGCGATAGATATCACGACCCCGCAGCTCAACATTGGTGCCAACCAAGCGGATGCAGGGCTCGCCCTGCTCGTCGACGCCTGCGGCATCGACGGCAAACACGCGTCGTACGCCGCGGGGCTCGATATCCAGCTCTAGGCGCTCGACTACAAGCTCAATTCGTCGTGACAGCTCGGGCTCAATCTGCTGGCCGCCGTAGCCCAGATACCGCAGCATTTCGGCACGGTCGACACGAGGGTGGTGGGCAGCGTCGATACGGTAAAGCGCCGGCGACGCAAGGTCGGCCGGCACTTCGACAGCGGTTGTATCGACGTGCGGTTTTTCCATTACCCCAGGCGCTCCATAATGGTCGCGGCGATTGCAGGACGGTTCATAGTGTACAGGTGCAGACCGTCGGCACCGTGCTCCTTAAGGTCGCAAAGCTGACGAGCAGCATAATCTACACCGGCTGCCTGCAGGCTCTCGGGGTCGTTCTCGTACTTGGCGAGAATCTTGATGACGGGGGAGGGCAGCGATGCGCCGCACATAAAGACCATGCGGCTGATTTGCGACTTGCCCATAAACGGCATGATGCCCGCGGTGATAGGCACGGTGATGCCGGCTTTGTCGGCAAGCTCGCGGAAGCGATAGAAGCACTCGTTATCAAAGAAGAGCTGTGTCACAAAGAAGCTCGCGCCGGCGTCTTGCTTTTGCTTGAGGTGCTCGACCGAGAGGTTGAGATCCTCGCAGGCAATGTGGCCCTCGGGGTAGGCCGCGGCGCCCACGCAAAAGCCGGCGTCGACGAGCTCAGGGATGAGGTCACGGGCGTAGGCGTAGTCGGAGGCAGGCTTGTCGTCCTCGGTCGCGCCAGCGGGCAGGTCGCCGCGCAGGGCCAGCACGTTTTCCACGCCGGCGGTGCGATACTCGTCGATCTTGGCGGCGATATCGGCGTGCGAGCGGCCCACACAGGTAAGGTGTGCCACCGAGGGTGTATCGAATTCGCTCGTAATCATATGTGCGATGGGGGCGGTGGTGGCGCCGTTGCCCGAGCCGCCGGCAGAGCAGGTGACCGAGACAAAGCTCGGCGAAAGCTTGCACAGGTTGCCTGCCACCTCGCGAGCCGTGTCGAGGGTAAGCTCACCCTTGGGCGGGAACATCTCAAACGAAACGGGTGCGGTGCCCTGGGATGCTGCCTGCTTAAAAACCTCGTCGACGCGCATATCGTGCTCCTTTAGATATTTAGTGCGATGTGTTGTAAGGATTCTACAGCACCACTGTGCTACGGTGGAGTTTCGCTCTCTATTTGGGGATACCAATCGAAGATGTTTCGCTATCGGCATTTCCTATAACAGAGCGGTCAATCTAGGACGGGGCTATATTGAATGGTATTTGATGCGAAATACCAGTTAATAGAGCCCCATCCCAAATTGACTACCCTTAAACTATGGGGAGAGGTCTGCAATTTATACAGTTGATTGGCCATTAAGGGCGGCAGCGCCGCTGTGATGCGGTAACCTCATTGATTGGTTTCGCGACAGCAACATAACGGTAATGTCGCGGAAACACGGCGAGTCTAAGCTATGACTCGTTCGTTAGTAATCAACACCGCATCTCACGCGGTGCCGATACGAAGGGAGTTCCGTATGGCCGATCTTACTGACCGCTTCGGGACCATGGTGTTCTCTGAGGAAGTCATGAAGGACTACCTCCCCAAGGACATTTGGAAGCGCCTTGCTGCAACCCTCGAGGGCGGTGAGCCGCTCGACTTGGATGTGGCCAACGCCGTTGCCCACGCCATGAAGGTCTGGGCCATCTCCAAGGGCGCGACGCACTACGCACACTGGTTCCAGCCGCTTTCGGGCATTACTTCCGAGAAGCACGACAGCTTCCTCGAGCCCAACCACGACGGCACCGCCATTACCAAGTTTACGGGCAAGAACCTCATCCAGGGCGAGCCCGATGCCTCCAGCTTCCCCAACGGCGGCCTGCGTGCCACCTTCGAGGCCCGTGGCTACACCGCTTGGGATCCTACCAGCCCCGCCTTCATTAAGGACGATGTCCTGTGCATCCCCACGGCTTTCTGCTCCTATACGGGTGAGGCCCTGGACAAGAAGACCCCGCTGCTGCGCTCCATGACCGCGCTCTCGCGTGAGTCCAAGCGCGTTTTGGCGCTGTTTGGCAAGACCCCCAAGAAGGTCGTTCCTTCCGTGGGCGACGAGCAGGAGTACTTCCTGATCAAGAAGGACGCTTACCGCAAGCGCAAGGACCTGGTCATCACCGGCCGCACCCTCTTTGGTGCTGCTCCCTGCAAGGGCCAGGAGCTCGAGGAGCACTACTTTGGTGCTATCCGTCCCACCGTCTCGGCCTATATGAAGGATTTGGACGATGAACTGTGGGCGCTTGGCATTCCCGCCAAGACCAAGCACAACGAGGTTGCCCCCTGCCAGCATGAGCTCGCACCGGTCTATGGCGAGGTCAACGAGGCCATCGACCAGAATCTGGTCATGATGGAGAAGATGAAGCTCATCGCCTCCCGTCACGACTTGGTCTGTCTGCTGCACGAGAAGCCCTTCGAGGGCATCAACGGTTCGGGCAAGCACAACAACTGGTCGCTTGGCACCGAGTCCGAGAACCTGCTCGACCCGGGCGACACCCCGCTCGACAACCTGCAGTTCATCGTCTTCCTCACCGCGGTGATCGAGGCCGTCGATAACTATCAGGAGCTCCTGCGTGCCTCCGTTGCCTCGGCCGGCAACGATCATCGTTTGGGCGCCAACGAGGCTCCTCCGGCGATTATGTCCATCTTCCTGGGCGACCAGCTTACCGAGGTCGTCGAGAAGATCATCGATGGCAAGGCTTCCGTCCATGCCACGCGCGGCGTGCTCGACCTGGGCGCCGATACCCTGCCCAAGCTGATGCAGGACAACACCGACCGCAACCGCACCTCCCCGTTCGCCTTCACCGGCAACAAGTTCGAGTTCCGTGCCTGCGGCTCCGAGCAGAACGTCTCCGACTCCAACCTGGTGCTCGATGCCGCCGTGGCCAAGTCGCTCAAGTCCTTCGCCGACGCACTCGAGGGTACGCCCGAGGATAAGTTCCAGGACGCCGCGCTCGAGTACTGCAAGAAGGTCCTGACCGATCACCAGCGCATCCTGTTCTCCGGCGACGGTTACTCCGACGAGTGGCCCATCGAGGCCGAGAAGCGCGGCCTTGCCAACAACAAGACCACGGCCGACGCCCTGCCCGCCTTTGTTTCCGATAAGGCTATCGCGCTCTTTGAGGAGACGGGCGTCCTGACCAAGGCCGAGGCTCAGTGCCGCTACGACTGCAAGCTCGAGAAGTACAACAAGCTCATGAACATCGAGGCTACCACGATGGTTCGCGAGGCGCGTCGTACCTATCGCCCGGTCATTACCGCCTATGCCACCAAGGTCGCGAAGGGCCTTGAGACTATTCGTGCCGCCGGTGCTGAGGCTGCCATGCAGTGCGAGCAGAACACGCTCAACAAGCTCTGCAACGGCATCACCGCCATTAACGACTCCATCAAGGCGCTCGACGCCGTGCATCAGAAGGCCGAGGCCCTCGATGGCCAGGAGCAGGCCAACGTGTATGCACACGAGGTCGTTCCCGCTATGGATACGCTGCGTGCCGCCGTGGATGCCATGGAGGAGATCGTGGCCGCCGACTACTGGCCGGTCCCGACCTACGACGACATCCTGTTCTACGTGTAGAATGTAACTGACATATCGTCACGGTATTGAGCCGGGGTCCGCATCGTGCGGGCCCCGGCTTTTTGTTTGAGAAGGACGCTTCGGAGCCCGCTTTGTCGCCGATTTGCCGGGATTCGCACCCTGTCGGGTTCGAATCCCGGCGTTGGGGAAGAAAAAAGCCCGTCACCGAATTGGTAACGGGCTTCAGATTTCAAATGGTGCCCCCAGCGGGATTCGAACCCGCGATATCCACCTTGAAAGGGTGGCGTCCTTGGCCGCTAGACGATGGGGACAGCGGGAAAGAGTATAGCAGACTTTTTTGCCGGCGCGTATATCGTTGGCAAACTGGAAAACCACCACAAAGGTGCCTGTCCCTTTGTAGTGGCGGGGCGTTAGGGGAGGAGCTTCATGGCGGCGTCGTGGGCGGCGCGCTCGTAGGTGTCGTCGAGGGGCTTGAGCGGCAGCAGGGCTGTGGCCTGCGCATCGCCGCGGCGCTCGAGGGCGTGGGTAATGAGCCAGTCGGCGAGCTCGGGGTTCTTGGGTAGCGCTGGTCCGTGCAGGTACGTGCCGATGACGCCCTTGTAGATGATGCCCTCAAAGCCATCGTCGCCGTTGTTGCCGGTGCCCGCAACGACGGACGTTCCGAGTGGCGTGGCCTCTGTATCGAGCAGGGTGCGGCCGCCGTGGTTCTCGAATCCCACAAAGGGCTCAGGTGCCAGGTCGGTCTTGACGGCGACGTTGCCGATCAGGCGGTCGGAGCCGCGCACGGTTTCGGCGGCAATGACGCCCAGGCCCTCGACGCGATTCTCGCCCATATAGTACGAACGGCCGAGCAGCTGATAGCTGCCGCAGATAGCAAGCAGCGAGCCGCCGTCCTCAACATAGGCCGCGACCTTGTCTTTTTGAGCGAGAAGCTCGTGCGCCACGGCCAGCTGGTCGCGATCGGAGCCGCCGCCCATCATGACGATGTCGGCGTCGGCGAGATCGAGCACCTCGCCCATGCGAACCTCGTCCACGCGAACGGGGATGCCACGCCAGGTGCAGCGGCGCTCGAGGGCGATGACATTGCCGCCGTCGCCGTAGAGGTTGAGGGCGTCGGGATACAGATAGACGATGCGCAGGGGGCGTGAAAGCTCGACCGGCGCGACGCCGACGGGGACGGCGCTGCCATCGGCGCACGTTGCGGCGTGGGCGGCAACCGTAGCCGCATCGGTGTCTTTGAGCCCATCGAGCTCCTTGACCAGCGGCGGAAAGGCCGTGTAGTTGGCGACGGCATAGAAAGTGTCGCCAGCCTCCTCGTCTGCCACGGCACCGATCGCCTGCTCGATATTCGAGATAATCGTGGCATCGATACCGGCGTACTTGAGGCGCACCTGCATGTCGTGCGCGCGCGTGCCGCCGGCAAAGGCGACAAGTCCCGTTGTGTCGGCGATGCGCTCAAAGTCGACGTCGTAGATCCACGATACATCGTGGCCGTCGGCATCGTTGTCGTTGAGGAAGAAGGCGCAGAGCCTGCCGCCTGCCGTTTTAATGGACTGAATCTGGCGATCGAAACCCACGGGATTTTTGGCCAGGTTTGCCTCGACGGTACGGCCGGCGATCTCCCAGCGGCCCATACGCCCGCCGGCGGGGATGTAGGCATCGAGCGTGGGCTGCAGATGCGCCGCGTCCACGCCCAGCTCGTGGGCGGCGAAGAAGGCTGCGGCTACGTTGTAGACCATGTACAGGCCGTTGTAGCGCGTGGCGATGTGTACGGCAGCCGCGTCGGGCGCAGATCCAAACACCAGATCAAAGCCGTAGCCGTCACAGCCGAGCTCCACGCCCGTCACGCGACGGACAAGCCCAGGGCGGGCCCAGCCGCACGAGGGGCAATGGTATGCGCCAAGCTGTCCGTACTGCACATAGTCGTACTCCAACGGCGCGTTGCACTGTGAGCAAAAACGCGAGTCGCTAATGCGGTCGGATTCGGTGTCGGTGGCGCCGTCGATGCCAAAGGCGATGCTTGCATTGGGAACGCGCGCGGCGATTGCGGCACACAGAGGATCGTCTGCGTTATAGATGAGCGTCGTTGCCGGCGAAAGCTCCAGCGCGTGGGCGATGACGTCTTGGGTGTGATCAATCTCGCCGTAGCGGTCTAGCTGGTCGCGGAACAGGTTGAGCAGCACAAAGTACGTCGGCTTGAGCTTGGGCAGAACGCGTACGGTGTAGAGCTCGTCGCACTCAAAAACGCCCACGCGCTTGCCGCTGCTGGTGTGCTTAAGGCCGCCGCGGGCCTCGAGCAGAGCACCCACCACACCAGGCTCCATATTGTTGCCGGCACGGTTGCACACCACGGTAGCGCCGCTGGCAGCAACTGCGTCGGCGATGAGGTTGGAGGTCGTAGTCTTGCCGTTGGTGCCGGTGATCACCACGCTGCGGTCGACTAGGCTTGCGAGGTCGCTTAGCAGCTCGGGGTCGATCTTCATGGCGATACGGCCGGGAAGCACGCCACCCTGGCGTTTGAGGACAGAACGCAGTCCCCAGCGGGCGATATCGCTCGAGGTGCAGGCGAGAGATGAGCGGAGGTTCATGAAGCCGTTCCTAACATAGATGACATAGTCGGGTCGAGTGCGTCACTAAAATCCGTAGCGGCGCGCAAATTCCTGGGCAAGCTGCGACACGTCTTCGCAGGCGTTGGCCCAGGGGGCAAAGTCGGGGGTGTCCGAGATAATGCCGTCGGCTTCCCAAACGGCCTGGTGCGAGAGGTCCCAGGGGTCGCGCGGCTCGGGTCGGCAGGGAAGATACGGCGTCTGGTACATGGGGTTCAGCAAGAAGAACGCGCCGCCCTCGCAACGGTTAGCGAACTCACGCAGCGCGCGCGTCGCCGGGCGCATCTTGTTTGTTTTGAACAGCAGAATCGTGCGGGCGAGCAGGTACCAGGGGGAGTTCTCGAGTGCGTCTGCCCCCATCTGTTCCTCGAGCTGATGTGCCAGGGCAAAAAAACCGTCCTGGTCTTCCAAGCGGGCGAGGGCAAGCAACACGGTGCCGGCGGCCCGGGTGGGATAGCCCTCCGCCTTAAGAACACGGCGAGAGTAGTTGGCGGCGGCGCGGTAACGAGCGCTCGCCATGCACAGCTGCGAGATGGCCTCGAGCGTGTGAAGCCAGCCGATAAGCGCCGGCTCGCTCACGGTAAGGTCTGCTGCGGTGACACCGTCTGCCAAAACATTATTGGCCCAGTAGTGCGGGGCCTCCATATCAAACCCGGGCACGCTCTGTTGCAGGTAGTCGGCCGTACTCGTCTCGAGCTTCATCAAGTCGCCCAGGCAGGCGTCGACGGGCGTGTCCGCCAGGATGATGGCGAGCAACTGAGCATCGAGGACATGCGCATCGACGCGAACAATCTTGAGCAGCTCGTCGCGCATGTCGTCGAACAGGCGATTGCGCGTCTGCTCAAACTCCTCGTCGCTGCCCATGTCCTCGATGCGGCGAAGCTCGTCAAGCAAATGACGATGAACGCCGGCATAGGACAGCAGCGCTTGGGCATGCTCGGTCTGCGCATACTTGTGAGGGTTTGCGCTGATGTCGTTATGGACAAGCTCGCGTGCTGCATCGGTGAGTTCGGGGTGTGATGCCAGATAGGTGCGCTCCAAGTAGGCGGGGATGTAGACGCTCGGATCCATTAGAGGTCTCCTCCCTTAAACGGCAATCCCTGTTCGGCCGCGCGCAGGATTCGTTCGTCGATCTGGGAGCGCACGATGTCGTTGGTGGCGACCCAGGCGGCAAAGCTGGCGTTATCGGGGGCGCCTAGGCCCTCCTGCAGCACCGGCGTTGCCTCGGACAGGGCAAGGACAAGCTCATCGGTGGAGCCCGGACCTACGTTGACGCGGGCATAGACGCCATCGGGAAACTCGGTTTGGAAGTAGAGCGCCTCGGCTGCGTGCGGGCATGAGCGCACCAGGATGCGCAGGTAGTGCTCGGCGCCCTCGTAATCCAGCTCGCGCCAGGCTGCGCTCATCAGCGCGATGAGCGTCCACGGGTCCAGATCGCGCTCTGCGTCCTTGGGACGGCGGCGCAGCGGCGTGTTGGCAAGATAGGGCACGGAGTGGGCGGAGCGAAAACGCTTGAGCTCCTCAGCAGGGTATTCGAGCTTTGCCATGGCAAGCATCGCAGTATGGCGGACGCCGGCGGGGTCGTTGGGCGCAAAGTCCAGGCTGCGATTCGCGGCATCCAGCGACATGCGGTAGCGGCCGCTAATGAGCGCGCGCGATGCCAAGGCGGCAAGCCAGCGCAGGTAGGGACGGCGGGTCAGGTCGCCTGCGGCCTCACGCTCGTAGGGGTCCTGCGCCGAGGCAATCTTGAGCGCCAGATCGTGCTCCACCTCGTCGCACTTGGACACCAGATACTGTACGTATTCCTCGTTGGATTCGGCGGTGAGCGCCGTCAGCATGCGCTGGGCATCCCAGTTGGCCGGATCGAGCGCGGCTGCCTCGCGGAGCATGTTCTCGGCTGCGGCTTCTTCTTGCTCTGCCTGGGCGTCGTCGGGGATAAAGGGGATGCGGTAGTCGACAGCCTCGACCACCTTGGCAATGAGGTGCCCGGCGCGGTCGCGATCGTGCACGATGAGCGGCGCGGGGTTGCGGGTGAATTGCTCCATTAGACGCTCGACGGCGGGGCCGTCAGTGAGCGGGATATTGTCGCGGCGCAAGGCCTCAAGAACGAGGCGATGGCAATCCTCTTGAATGGGGTCGAATGCCATGGGGCCTCCTTTGCTGCGGTTAAGGTTCAAATATCTCTATATAAGGTTCTAGTTTACCCGCATGTGGCACATCGGGGGTGCCGCACTTGGACTTGCACCTTTGCACCACGAAGACGGATGTCGCACAAATGTCGGCACCTCAGTTGCGCGGGTGGTATCACAGTGCTGTAAACGGTCGATTTTTGGCGGCGAACGGGGCACATTTTGGAGGGGCACAGCCCTGCCCGGGATATGTGGTTAACTCTGATAAAACGTTTGCCCAGCTTGGGAGTATGAATGCCCCACAAGGGTCTTCAGGGATAGAAAAAACGTTTCATCATTGTTGGCTTTAGGTGAATAACTGACCAACCAGAACGGTAAAATAGTGTTTGTCTGAGCGTTGAGACGTTTAGACATCGTGCATTGTCATCGCCGGCAATGTGCAAACCGGTCCTAACGGAGCCAATCGGGTGCTCCGTTATATACGCAAGTCTAAGAGGGGCTTGTTTAGGAGGCACAGTATGGGACGTTTTACCAATCCTCGCGATCTGTACTTTGGTGAGGGCGCTCGCCACGAGGTGAAGAACCTCAAGGGCAAGAAGGCCATCATCGTTTCTGGCGGCAGCTCTATGCGCCGCGGCGGGTTCCTGCAGGACGTTGAGGCCGACCTCAAAGAGGGCGGCTTCGAGGTCAAGCTGTTCGAGGGCGTCGAGTCCGACCCGTCCATCGAGACGGTCATGAAGGGCGCCGAGGCCATGCGCGAGTTCGAGCCCGACTGGATTATCGCCATCGGCGGCGGCTCGCCCATCGATGCCGCTAAGGCCATGTGGGTCTTCTACGAGTATCCCGAGGAGTCCTTCGACAACATCATCCAGCCGTTCAGCTTCCCCGAGCTGCGTCAGAAGGCTCACTTCTGCGCCATTTCCTCCACCTCCGGTACCGCTACCGAGGTCACTGCCTTCTCCGTCATCACCGACTACGCCAAGGGCATCAAGTACCCGCTGGCCGACTTCAACATCACCCCTGATGTCGCCATCGTCGACCCCGAGCTCACCTACACCATGCCCGCCAAGCTGTGCGCTCACACCGGCATGGACGCTCTGACCCACTGCATGGAGGCTTACGTTTCCACCTTCGCCTCTATGTTCACCGACGCCAACGCTCTGCACGGCATCCGCGAGATCGTCGAGTGGCTGCCCAAGTCCTATGCTGGCGACCATGAGGCCCGTCAGCACATGCACGAGGCTCAGTGCATCGCCGGCATCGCCTTCTCCTCTGGCCTGCTCGGCATCGTTCACTCCATGGCTCACAAGACCGGTGCTGCCTTCGAGAACGGCCACATCATCCACGGTGCTGCTAACGCCATGTACCTGGGCAAGGTCATCCAGTGGAACTCCAAGGACCCGCGTGCTGCCGAGCGTTACGCTTACGTGGCCAAGGAGATCCTGCACCTTCCCGGCGAGACCAACGAGGAGCTCATCGCTGCGCTCGTCCAGAAGATTCGCGACCTCAACGACCAGCTCAACATTCCGCAGTCCATCAAGGATTACGCGAATGGTGGCGTGAAGGTCGACGCCGAGAACCCGCAGATGGTTTCCGAGGAGGAGTTCCTCGCCAAGCTGCCCGAGATTGCCGCGAACGCTGAGCAGGACGCTTGCACGCCCGAGAACCCGCGTGAGACCAAGGCTGCCGACTTCGAGAAGATTCTCAAGGCCTGCTACTACGACACCGATATCGATTTCTAATCGACTCTTGTTATCGTAACGAGGGGCTCCGCACGTATCCGTACGGAGCCCCTTTCTTTTTTCTTTTAGAGAATGGGATAGTTATGGCTGCAATTTTCAATAGCCCCAGCAAGTACATCCAGGGTCCGGACGAGCTCGCCAAGCTCGGCTCCTATGTCGAGCCGCTCGGCGCTAAGGCCCTCGTCATCGTGACGCCTTCGGGCAAGAAGCGCGTCGGTGCCAAGATCGAGGGCGGCTTTGCCGAGGCTAAGGCCGAGCTGCTGTTTGAGGACTTTAACGGCGAGTGCTCCAAGGGCGAGGTCGATCGCCTGGTTGCGCTCGCTCGCGACAACGGTTGCGACATCATCGTCGGTGTCGGTGGCGGCAAGATCCTCGATACCGCCAAGGCCGTTGCCTACTACCTGGAGTCCCCGGTTATCATTTGCCCCACCATCGCTTCGACCGATGCACCGTGTTCGGCACTTTCGGTGCTCTACACCGATGACGGCCAGTTCGATAAGTACCTGTTCCTTAAGGCAAACCCCAACATTGTCCTGATGGATACGACGGTTATCGCGGCGAGCCCGGTGCGCCTGACGGTTTCCGGTATGGGTGATGCGCTCGCAACCTACTTTGAGGCCCAGGCGACGCATGATGCCGACGGTGGCACTTGCGCCGGCGGCAAGGGCGGTATGGCTGGTCTGGCACTCGCCAAGCTCTGCTACGAGACGCTTATGGCCGATGGCGTCAAGGCCAAGGTCGCGCTGGAGAAGGGTGCGCTCACGCCTGCCGTTGAGCATATCATCGAGGCCAATACGCTGCTTTCCGGCATTGGCTTTGAGAGCTCGGGCCTTGCTGCTGCTCATGCCATCCACAATGGCCTGACGATGCTGCCCGAGTGCCACGGCATGTATCACGGCGAGAAGGTCGCCTTTGGCACCATCGTCCAGCTGGTACTCGAGGATGCTCCGACTGAGAAACTCGAGGAAGTCTTGGGCTTCTGCATTGAGCTGGGCCTGCCGGTCACGATGAAGGAACTTGGCGTTGCCGAGCTTACGCGCGAGCAGGCCATGATTGTTGCCGAGGCCGCGTGCGCGCCCGAGGACACTATGTGCAACATGCCGTTTGAGGTGACGCCCGAGATGGTCGCAAACGCCATCCTGGGTGCCGACGCGCTGGGCCACTACTATCTCATGGATGAGTAAATCAAGCTAAGGAAGGGGCAAAGCCGGCAGATGGCTTTGCCCCTTTTTGCTATGGTGCAAAGGGGTCAGGTTGCTTTGCACCAATTGTTGTTGATGAAAGGGCGGATTCTCGTATGGCGCTTCCCATGGTTTATGGCGGTCCCGGACGATATGTTCAGGGGCCGGGTGAGCTCTCGCGTCAGGGCAAGTATTTGTCATGGTTGGGCTGCGCTGCCTATGTCTTGTTTGACCAGGGCACCGAGGATCGGCTGTGCAGGCAGATTGTCGATGGATTTCTGGATGAAGATCTAAGCGAGCCGTTCTTTAAGATTTACAACGGTCCGTGTACGGAAGAGGCCGTTGTCGAAATGGCTAAGGAAGCCCGGGCTGAGTATTGCGACATGGTGGTGGGTATTGGCGGCGGCAAGATGCTCGATATCGCAAAAGCTGTTGCGTTTTATGCCGAGCTGCCGTTGTGCGTATGCCCCACGGCGGCTTCGATGGACGGTCCGTGCAGCGCGATTTCGGTGCTGTATCACGAGGATGGGTCGTTCGACCGCTACCTGATGCTCGAGAAGAATCCAGACCTGGTCGTGGTCGATACCAACGTGGTCGCGGCAGCTCCGCTGCGTATGACGGTCGCTGGTATGGGCGATGCGCTGGCAACGTACTTCGAGGCGCGTTCGTGCGCCGCGGCGCACGGCGCCAACGAGCACGGTGGCACGCCGGGTCACTTGGCCCTGGTTGCGGCTCGTGCCTGTTATGACACGCTCATGGAGTGCGGCGTCGCTGCCAAGCGCGATCTCAAAAAGGGTCGTACATCGCCAGCGGTTGAGCGCCTGATCGAGTGCAATATTTTGCTTTCGGGTGTTGGCTTTGAGAGTGGCGGCCTAGCGCTCGCTCATGCCATTGCCAACGGCCTGACGATTTTGCCCGAGTGCAAGGCCATGCACGGCGAGGCCGTAGCGTTTGGTCTGGTGGTACAGCTGCGCCTGGAGCGTGCGTCCGAGCTTAATCAAGTGCTCGAGTTTTGCCAGCGCGTCGGTCTGCCGACGACGCTTGAGGAGCTGGGGCTTGGTGAGATTACCGATGCCGACCTGATGAGCGTTGCGGATGCGGCCTTTAGAAACGAACGCAATATGGCCAACGAGCAGACAAAAGTGACCAAACAAAAGCTTGTGCAGCTCATGTGCGAGGCATAGCTTGGCACTTGATTGACCTTGTGCAATCGAGGCGGCGATAGGCTATGGGTTATTTCCCTCAAGGTGCACCGCGTGTAATTTGTCCGAGGTGTGGACCGATAGCGTATCATTATCTCTTGCTTGTTTGCACTGCTCAGGGAGGGGCCGCGCATGGCGCAGGAACACGATCTGTTTGATGACATTATTGAGATCAGCAAGGGTTTCGACTTTCTTAAAAACCCGCTTGGCGGCGTGACCGATGCACTCGATCCGTCGGCGCCGCAGTGGAATCCTGCCGACTACAAGGAGCGCCCGCGCGGCAACACCATTCCGTGCCTGACCTGCAAAAACGAAAAGAGCGGCTGCACTGCGTGCATGGACGTGTGCCCGGTCAACGCCATCGAGGTCGAGGAAGACGCCATTGAGATCCTCGACTCCTGTCGCAAGTGCGGCCTGTGCGCCGCTGCCTGTCCGACCGAGGCAATCATCTCGCCGCGCCTGGCGCCCAAAAACCTGTATGACGATATCGTCTCTGCTGCTACGAGCCACGAGACCGCCTACGTCACCTGCACACGCGCCCTCAAGCGCATGCCGCGCGAAAACGAGGTCGTCGTCGCCTGCGTGGGCGATATTACGGCCGAGACCTGGTTCTCGGTACTGGCGGACTATCCCAACGTGAGTGTGTACCTGCCGTTGGGCGTGTGCGATAAATGCCGCAACACCGGCGGTGAGGACATTCTGGGCGAGGCCATCGCCACTGCCGAGGAGTGGGCCGGTACGGGCATGGGCCTGGAGGTCGACCCCAAGAGCCTCAAGTGCCATAAGCTTCGCGAGTACGAGCGCAAGGAGTACATGGAAAAAATCGCCCGCACCACGGGCCTAACCGTGACTAAGCTCAACCCGGCGACTGCGGCGCTGGCCTCGGTGACGCAGAAGTTGAAGGCCCACCGTCACCAGATCACGCAGCTCGAGCGCACACTCAACACCATGTGCGGCACCACGACGACTAAGCGTCGCCGTTCGCTCACCCATGGGCGGCAGCTGGTGCTCTCGACACTGCAGAACCATCCCGAGCTTGCCCAGAACATGCAGGTGAGCACGCCGGAATGCGATTTTGACAAGTGCACGTCGTGCGGCGAGTGCGTCAATGCGTGCCCCACATCTGCCTGTGACCTGGTGGGAAGCGGCCGCTTTGCGTTGGAGTCCACGTATTGTTTAGGCTGTGGCGCCTGTGTCAAGGTTTGTCCCGAACATGCGCTCAAGCTGGTCGAGCACGATGCGTCCAATCTGGTCGTTGTCGACCCCGAGGCCGAGGAAAAGGCCGCTCAGAAGGCCAAGGCCCACGAGGAGGCCGAGAAGGTCAAGGCCGAGGCAAAGGCCAAGCTTGACAAGATGCTCGATCAGGTGGAGAAGCTCGCGGACTAGCTAAACGAGCGTAAATGATGGCCGGTGGGACAGGTACTGCCCCGCCGGCCAAAAAAGTTGCGGTGGGATAGTTCCTGTTTTGCCCTTAAGCTGGCCATTCTAGGAACTATCCCACCGCAACTAATAGATGGTTAGCTCATACTGCTCTGATGGGTCTCGCTGCCGTTATTGCGGCGGGTGACCGTTTCGTGTAGTAAAAAGAAGCTGGGAACCTGCTTTGTCTCGGTGTATTCCATAAGGATGCCGTCGGCGTTGTAGGTCTGTCCGCGTACAACGGCGAGTGCGTTAAAGTCGTCGAGATCGAGCACGCGTGCATCCTCGGGCGTGGGATGCTCAATCGTTACATCGCGTTTGCCCGTGGCAATCTTAATGCCAAGGCCTTCTTCGAGGTAACGATAGATCGAGTCGTTGACAATCTCGGGTGTCAGCCCCGGTACCTGTGAGCTTAGGTAATAGGAGTCGTCGGAGCACACGGCCCGTCCGTCTGCATAACGGATGCGTTTGGCACGCGTGAGCTCACAGCCTTCAGGAAACCCGGTAATCTTGGAGAGCGCCTTGTTACAGACGAGGAGCTCAAAGACAGTGGTAACCGTTTTGAGCTCAAAGCCTCGACTGGCTGCGATTTCCTTAAAGGTCTCGAGTCCGCCGCCGCCACGACTCGTCTCGTCACTGATGTTGCGAATGACGCGCATGCCTTTGCCTTGCTGGGGGAGCACGTAGCCATCTGCCGCAAGCATCGAGATGGCGCGACGGACCGTCATGCGCGAACAGTCAAATAGCTGCGTGAGCTCAGTCTCCGAAGGCAGATAGCTCTGATAAGCGTATGTGCCGTCGTCAATCGACTGCTTCACGTTGTCATAAATAGTTTGGAAGATGGCTCGCGCCATGACGGTCTCCTAGAGCTGGGTGCGTGAACGACGGATGAGGGCCGCCCACGCAGGTGTCAATCGATTTACTTGCTGGGGTCGATTATATATTTGCCCATGGCACGCAGGGCCGGGTCTGACAGGATGGCACCGAGTTTATCGAGGGAGGCTACCTTTGCGACCATCGAGGATACGTCGAGCCTGCCAGAGTCGATGAGCTCGAGCGCGCGACGCTGTGTGTAAGGGTTGATGTAGGACGAGGTGAGCACGAGTTCCTTCTGGAAGACCTCGAAGGGCTTGACGGTGATTGTCTCATCGGGCTTGGTGAGGCCGAACATCATGACCGTAGCCTTGTGGCCGGCGATCTGGATGGCCTGCTCGATGGTGACGGGCTTGCCGACGCATTCGATTACAACGTCGACATTGCCGACGCCCTCCTGCTTCAGGCGGGCCGGGACGTCCTCGTGGATGGAATCAATTGCCAGGTCGGCGCCGAGTTTGAGCGCAACCTCGCGCTTGCCTTCGACAGGCTCGAGCAAGACAACCTTGGTGGCGCCGGCGTTTTTGGCGAGCTGCATCATGAGCAGACCGATCATGCCACCGCCGATAACGACAACTGTGCTGCCGGGCTTGATGTTGCACATATCGATGCCGTGCAGACAGCAGGCGACGGGCTCGGTCATAGCACCCTGCTCAAAGCTGGTGTGATCGCCCAACTTGTAGACTTGCTGCATATCGACGGAGCAGTACTCGGCAAAGCCGCCGTTAACGGTGGTGCCGTAACCGGTCATATGCTCGCAGTAGTGGTTGATTCCGTCGCGGCAGGGTTCACAGCAGCCGCAGGGATGGTTTGGGTCGATGCACACGCGATCGCCCGGTTTAAAGCCGGCGACGTCGCTGCCCACGGTCTCGACAACGCCGGCAAACTCATGACCAAGGATCGTGGGCGGGGTAACGTCGGCTGCACCCTTGTCGCCTTCATAGATATGAACGTCGGTACCGCAGACGCCGCAAGCTTTGACGTTGATCAGAACGTCGCGCCTGCCCACGGCCGGCTTTGCCGATTCCTCGACTCTGAGGTCGTGCTTTCCATAGAAGACCGCGCTTTTCATGGTGACTCCTTAACGTGGCGGTGAATGTTGTAATGAAGTATAGGCATGTATATAGATATAGACAAGCACATCTAGACAAGTAGAAAAGAAATTTAAAATGCAGCCATCAGCTATGTCAGATTTAGCAGGCGAAATACTGGATATATACCGTTTACGGCCAATAATCAACCGTTTACCGACCGTAGTCTTTATGCTAACTTGTCTAGATAAGTGATGTGATAAAACGTAAGTGCAAGAAGTCAGGGACACGGGCCCACCCGTCCTATTGCACGAGGTACACGCAAACGGCGCGTCTGCGGTCTCGAGTGAAGCCAAAACCGCAGCGCTCCGAATGAAGAGAGGGGGATTCCCCGTCATGATGCAAAAGATACAACGTTTCGGCGGTGCAATGTACACGCCTGCAATTCTTTTCGCATTTTCCGGAATCGTCGTCGGCCTGGGTACGTTGTTTACCACCGAGGCGATCTTTGGCGAGATGGCCACAGCGGGTCATCTTTGGTTTGATTGCTGGAATGTGCTGCTCCAGGGTGGTTGGACGCTCTTTAACCAGATGCCGTTGCTGTTTTGCGTAGCGTTGCCAATCTCGCTCGCGAACAAGCAGAACGCTCGCTGCTGCATGGAGGCTTTGGCCATCTACCTTACCTTCAACTACTTTGTAAGCACAATCTTGGGGCAGTGGGGCCCTGTCTTTGGGGTCGACTACTCTGTCGAGGCGGGCAGCGGTACTGGTCTTGCCACTATCGCAAGCATCAAAACGCTTGATATGGGCATCATGGGCGCGCTTATCATTTCTGGTATCGCCACGATGCTTCACAACAAGTACTTCGACACCGAACTCCCTGAGTGGCTGGGCGTGTTCTCGGGCTCCGTGTTCATCTATATGATCGGTTTCTTCGTTATGGTTCCGGTCGCTATTATCGCTTGCCTGGTATGGCCGCATGTTCAGGCTGCTATCTCCGCCTTCCAGGGATTCATCCTTTCCGCCGGTACGTTTGGCGTGGGCGTCTTTGCTTTCTTCGAGCGCGTGTTGATTCCTACAGGCCTGCACCACTTTATCTATACGCCGTTCTATTATGACAACGCGGCGGTCAACGGCGGCATCTTTGCTGCTTGGGCCAACATCCTGCCCCAACTGGCTGCCGATCCGAGCATTGCTCTTAAGGATGCCGCACCCTGGGCTGCCTATACCTGCCCTGGTTGGACTAAAGTCTTCGGCTCGCTTGGCGTCGCCATTGCGTTCTATATGACCGCCAAACCCGAGCGCAAGCAGCGCGTCAAGGCTCTGCTCATTCCCGTCACCCTTACCGCTATGCTTTGCGGTATTACCGAGCCGCTTGACTTCACCTTCCTGTTCATCGCGCCCGGCCTGTTCGTCGTCCACTGCGTGCTCGGAGCGCTTGGCTGCATGGCTCAAAACCTCCTTGGCGTCGTGGGCATCTTCGACGGCGGCATCATCTCGATGCTCTCGTGGGACTGGCTGCCCCTTTGGGCCGCACACGGTCTGCAGTACGCCATCTCCATCCTTGTCGGTCTGTGCTTTACCGCCCTTTGGGTCGTGGTTTTCCGTTTCCTGATCGTCAAGTTCGACTTTAAGACCCCCGGTCGCGAGGATGACGATGTTGAGGTCGAGCTCAAGTCCAAGGCCGACTACAAGAAAAAGCAGGGCGGTGCTGCTGGCAAATCGGTCGCCCAGAGTAAAGATGATGAGCGCTTGGTGCTTGCCGAGAACATCCTCGATCTGCTCGGTGGCACGGATAACATCATCGATGTAACTAACTGCGCTACCCGTCTGCGCGTTAACGTCAAGGACAAGAGCGTCGTTGCGCCCGAGGCTTCCTTCAAGGCGATCGGTACGCATGGCCTGGTGGTCCAAGGTCAGTCAATCCAGGTCATCATCGGCCTTAACGTCCCGCAGGTTCGCGAGAAGTTCGAGAGTCTTCTGAAGTTCGAGAGTCTTCTGTAAACCATCGTCCATCGAAAGAATCGGCCTTGCAGAGCCAGTATGCACCGCAAGGCCGATTCTAGAGATAAAAAACTCCACTTCTAGGTAACAGTTCCAAACCGTGCAGGCCGCGTACGGGGATGGATTGAGCAAGCGGCCAGAATGAGGAGGACATCATGTCCAAGAAAAACTATGCCGTGACCATTGCCGGCGGTGGCTCTACTTTCACCCCGGGCATCGCTCTGATGCTGCTTGAGGAGCGCGACCGCTTCCCGGTCAACAAGGTGACCTTCTACGACAACAACGCCGAGCGCCAGGAGATCGTGGCAAAGGCCTGCGAGATCTACTTCCACGAGAACGCTCCCGAGGTTGAGTTCAACTACACCACCGACCCCGAAACCGCTTTTACCGGTACTGACTTCGTCCTCGCTCACATTCGCGTTGGCCTGTACGCTATGCGCGAGCTCGACGAGAAGATTCCTCTCAAGTACGGCTGCGTTGGCCAAGAGACCTGCGGTGCCGGCGGTATCGCCTACGGCATGCGCTCCATCGGCGGCGTCATCGAGATTCTCGACTACATGGAGAAGTACAGCCCCAACGCTTGGATGCTCAACTACTCCAACCCCGCGGCCATCGTCGCCGAGGCCTGCCGCGTGCTGCGCCCCAACAGCCGCATCATTAACATCTGCGACATGCCGATCGACCTCATGGATAAGATGAGCCGTATGTGCGGCATCAAGGATCGTCGCGAGCTGCAGTACAGCTACTACGGCCTCAACCACTTTGGTTGGTGGAGCAAGATCTACGACAAGGAGGGTAACGACCTCATGCCGCAGATCAAGGAGCACATGGCAAAGAACGGCTACTTGGACGGCATTGAGCACGAGGCCGGTAAGGAGCAGCACGTCGAGGAGAGCTGGATTCACACCTTCGGCAAGGCCAAGGATGTCTATGCTGTCGATCCCGAGACGATTCCCAACACCTACCTCAAGTACTACCTGTATCCGGACTATGTTGTCGAGACGTCCGACCCCAACTACACTCGCGCCAATGAGGTTATGGACGGCCGCGAGAAGAAGGTCTTTGGCGCTTGCCGCGACATCATCGCCAAAGGTACTGCCAAGGACGGCGGCTTTGAGCCCGACGTACACGCCAACTACATCGTCGACCTTGCCTGCGCACTGGCCGAGAATACGCTCGAGCGCTTCCTGCTGATCGTCCCCAACGATGGCGCTGTGCCCAACTTCGACCCGACGGCCATGGTCGAGGTGCCTTGCATCGTCGGTTCCAACGGCTTTGAGAAGATCTGCCAGGGCCCGATTCCGCAGTTCCAGAAGGGCCTGATGGAGCAGCAGGTTTCCGTCGAGAAGCTCGTTGTCCAGGCTTGGGTCGAGGGCAGCTACCAGAAGCTCTGGCAGGCACTCACGCTCTCCAAGACCATTCCTTCGGCGAGCGTTGCTAAGCAGATCCTGGACGAGCTCATCGAGGCCAACAAGGATTTCTGGCCCGAGCTTAAGTAAGGACTACTGTCTCGAACTCTCACGCATCTCTGCTTCATTTGCGCCGCCGCGGTGTCCGGATTCGCCCGGATGCTGCGGCGGCGCTATACTTATACGGTTTGAAGTACCTGTACCAAAAGGAGCTGTCGTGTCCCTTTCCATCGGTATCGTGGGCCTGCCCAACGTGGGCAAGTCGACGCTGTTCACCGCGCTTACCAAAAAGACCGGCCTTGCCGCCAACTACCCGTTCGCCACGATCGACCCCAACGTGGGTATCGTCGACGTGCCCGATAGCCGCTTGCAAAAGCTCGCTGACATCGTTAACCCGGGTCGCATTGTGCCGGCGACGGTCGAGTTCGTCGACATCGCAGGTCTGGTGAAGGGCGCTAACGAGGGCGAGGGCCTGGGCAACCAGTTCTTGGCCAACATTCGCGAGACCGATGCCATCTGCGAGGTCGTGCGCTACTTTAAGGACCCCAACGTCATGCGTGAGGTGGGCCGCACGGGCGAGTTCGTCGATCCTGCCGGCGATGCCGACACCATCATGACCGAGCTCATCCTGGCCGATATGGGCACGCTCGAGAAGCAGCTGCCTAAGCTCGAGAAGGAGGCCAAGCGCGACAAGGAGCTCATGCCCAAGTTTGAGGTCGCCAAGCGCCTGCTTGCTTGGCTCAACGAAGGCAAGCGCGCCGCGTCTATGGAGATGACCGACGAGGAGCGTGCCGCTGCCAAGGGCCTGTTCCTGCTCACCATGAAGCCCATCCTGTATGTGGCCAACGTGGACGAGGATATGCTCAACGACGACCTGGCGCCCATCGATGGCGTCAAGCCGCTGCCCATCTGCGCCAAGATTGAGGCCGAGCTTTCCGAGCTCGATCCCGAGGACGCCGCCGACTACCTGGAGAGCCTGGGTCTGGAGCAGCCCGGTCTGGACGTGCTCGCGCAGGCAGCCTACAAGCTGCTCGGCCTGCAGTCGTTCTTTACGGCTGGCGAGATGGAGGTCAAGGCCTGGACGGTTCGCCAGGGCGCGACTGCCCCGCAGGCTGCCGGCGTCATCCACACCGACTTTGAGCGCGGCTTTATTAAGGCTGAGGTCATTGGCTACGACGACTACATCGAGCTCGGTGGCGAGCAGGGCGCCAAGGCTGCCGGCAAGCTACGCATCGAGGGCAAAGAGTATGTCATGGCTGACGGCGACGTCGTGCACTTCCGCTTTAACGTGTAAGGACGACGCATATGTTTAAATATGGCAAAAAAGCTGGCTACATGGGTATTGTGCTGCTCGTGCTTGCGGTGATTCCGCTGGTGGTCGCAGCGTGTGTTATCCCCAACATTGGTCCCGAGGTGGCAACGAAGTTTAACGCCGCCGGCGAGGTGACGCGCTGGGGCAAGAGCTACGAGTTGCTGGCGCTGCCGGTGCTCAACCTGCTGCTGAGCGTGGCGACATACTTTACGGCGGGACGTCAAGCTAAAAACAATGATGACTCCGCCGCCATGGCGCGCATCGTGTGCGAACGCTACCTGCGCAACGGTTGCATCACGGGTGTGTTCCTCAACGTGATCAACGTTTACTTTATGTACTCGGCGATTACCGGAACGGGCTTTGGCTTTGGTTTCTAGCTTGTCCTTTTAGGCAACGAGCCTGCAAGCATATTCGATGGCTGCTGCGAGGCCGCCGCTCGATCGTGGTTTAAAGACCATGTCGGCGGCGGCCTCGTTTTCGTATCCCGCTCCGCGTAGCGTGAGGGCGACGGCAGCTTCTAGCAGCAAGGGAAGGCCGTGCTGTGTGGTGGCGATGACAGCGGCCTGGTCGAATGCGCAGCCGCGCTGTCGGCAGAGGGCCGCAAGTTCGCCCTGCTTTGGGTTGGGGAGCAGTGCCGTGGGGACACGGCTCGATAACAGCGAGAAGGCCGTGCGCTCGTCGGGCGTGAGCTGGTCGGCCTCGATAACGACAAGAGCAATCGGCGTGTCGCGCTGGCGGGAATCTGAGCGCCGTACGTAAATCGAAG
>UQWK01000010.1 GCA_900544725.1 uncultured Collinsella sp. | reverse complement strand
GGGGCAGCCCCACTTCCGGAATCACGCCCCGCCCGGCCTGCTTGGCGGCCTCGACTTCCTGGGCGCGGGCCTCGATCACCGAGGCGAGCTGCTTGCGGACCATGGCGACGTAAGCGTCCTCCAGGGCGGAGGAAGCGGACTTAGCGGGAATCTTCATATCGGCGAGATGACCCATCAGTTCCTTGGAGGTCATGCCGAACTCTTTGGCCAGGGTGGACACACGGACTTTTGCCATATGACTTCACCTACCCTTTCTGGCACCTTGGGTGCCTAGAGACTGAACGAGCGTGGGAGATGCGCCGGGACCTGCCCGGCGCGACCGCGCGCTAGATCAGGTCCTCCGCATCATCGAAGGCGTCGGTGTCGTGGACACCGCAGAAACGGGAGCCGGGACGGGCCTGGTTACGGCACTGGATGCCGTCCTCGGACACGTACTCGCAGCGACGGACGTCCTCGTCCTCCTCGTCACCGATCAGGTCGGCGGCGGGCTCCTCGTGAACGGGAACGTTCTTGAGGATGTCGGCGGCAAGGGTCTCGGACTTGATATCGATGTGCCAGCCGGTCAGGCGCGCGGCGAGGCGGGCGTTCTGGCCCTCCTTGCCGATGGCGAGGGACAGCTGGTCGTCGGGCACGATGACGCCGGCGTAGGCCTTCTCCTCGTCGATGAGGACGCGGGTGACCTTGGCGGGTGACAGGGCGTTGGCGACGTAGACGGCCGGATCGGCATCCCACAGGATGACGTCGACACGCTCGCCACGAAGCTCGCCCACGACGGCGCGAACACGGCTGCCCTTGGGGCCAACGCAGGCGCCCACGGGATCCAGGCGGTCGTCGAGCGAGTGGACGGCGACCTTGGAGCGCTGACCGGGCTCGCGGGCGATCGACTTGATCTGGACGGTGCCCTCATAGATCTCGGGCACCTCCTGCTCAAACAAACGACGCATGAGCTCGGGGTGGGTACGGGAGATGACAATCGGCGGACGACTGTGCTCGCCGCGAACCGGCTGCAGGTTGGAGTTGGGGTCGCGAACATCGATGATCACGGCCTTGATGTGCTGGTTGTGCAGGTAGCGCTCGCCCATCGGACGCTCGTTGCGCTCGTTCTCGTAACGGCGCTGGTCGAAGTGCGGAAGCTCGGCCTCGACGCCCTCGCGGATCTTGACGATCGTGAAGTCGGGCGTGGACTGCAGCACGGTACCGCTGATGAGGTCACCGATGCGCCCGGAGAACTCCTCGTAGATCTGCTCGCGGGCGGAGTTGCGCACGATAGCGTTGATCTCGGCCTTGGCGTGCTGGGCAGCGATGCGACTCGTATTCTTGGGGGTGACGTCGATCTCCTCGAACTCAGTGAAGTTGCCCTCCTCGTCCATGGAATCGTCAATCGGCTCCAGGCGGTAGACGTAGATCTTGCCGGTGGTGCGGTCGATGGTCACCTTGGCGCCCCACTCAAGATGCAGGATCTCGGCATAGCTCTTGGCGAGCGACTGCTCCAGGCGGTCGATCAGGTAGAGCTGGTCGATGTGCTTATCCTGGCAAAGCTCCATCAGGGCGGACATCATGTCGGATGCTGCCATGTTACTTTCCTTCCTTCGCGGGCTTGAAGTCGTAGGTGGGCTTCAACTTGCACTTTTTAACATCAGAGAAATCGAGGGTGACGGACTCGCCGTCCTCGAGCTCGAGGGTCACGTTCGTCTCGGTCGCGGCGGCAATCTTGCCAGCGTACTTGCGACGACCCTCGGTGGCGGTGGAGGTGAGCTCGCAGTTCTTGCCCACAAAGCGGGCAAAGTCGCGCGGGCGGCGCAGCGGGCGCGCCATACCCGGGCTCGACACCTCGAGCGTGTAGCTCGAAGAGATGGGGTCGAGCTCCTCAATCACGTCGCCGACCCACTTGGTGTTGGCCGTGACGTCGTTGAGCGACAGGCTCTGACCCTCGGCACCCTCGATACGCACGCGCACACAGGGGGCCTTGGTGGCACCCACGAGCTCGACGTCGACGATGTCGACATCATGCTGGGGAGCGACGGCCTCGAGCGCGTCGATGATCGCCTGCTCGGTCTTGGACTTGACCATTGCGGCACCTCCATCCATACAAAAAAGAAGCGGGGCCGAAACCCCACTTCTTTCAATTACAACTTCATTTGCAAGCAAACTATAGCAATACCTGCGCAAACGTGCAAGCACAACGCAAACCCGCAGGTCAGCGTGCGCACAGGTTCTCCACAAGAAATGGACAATTGGACGCAAACACAAGGCCACGCAACCAAAACGAGGGGCAACTCCCTGCGGAATCGCCACTCGTCTATTGCATGTCAGCTTTGCGCGCGGCGCTTACTTGACCACCAGGTTGACCAGCTTGCCGGGCACACAGATGGCCTTGACGACCGTCTTGCCCTCGAGCCACTTGGCAACGGCTTCCTCGGCGGCAGCCTGCATCTCCTCGTTGGAGGCGTCGCGGGCAACGTCGATGCGGCCACGGACCTTGCCGAGCACCTGGACGACAATCTGAACCGTTTCCTCGATGGACTCGGCCAGGTCGAACTCGGGCCAGGCGGCGGTGTAGGCGTTGCCCTCGCAGCCGAGTGCCTCGTGCCACAGCTCGTCGGCCCAGAACGGGCAGATGGGGGCAAGGACGCTCACGATGTCCTTGGCCACGCCGTAGCACAGCGCCTTGTCGCGGGCAGCGCCCTCGGTGGCATTGAGGTAGGCGCTTGCCGCGTTGACGAGCTCCATGACGGCCGAGATCGCGGTGTTGAACTGGCCGCGGTCGTAGTCCTCGGTGCACTTGGCGATGGTGCGGTGACGCTCGCGATAGAGCTTCATCGCGGCCTCGTCGAGCGCGGACTTGTCAAAGGCCACATTGGCGTCGCCGGACTGGACGAGCTGCCACACGATACGCCAAGCGCGCTTGATGAAGCGGTTGGCACCCTCGACGGCCTTGGGGTCCCAGTCAAAGTCCTTCTCGGGCGGGGCGATAAACAGGATCGCCAGACGCATGGTGTCGGCGCCGTAGGGCTCGATGACCGAGCTCGGGGGCACGACGTTGCCCTTGGACTTGGACATGGTGTCGCCGTTCTCGTCCTTGACCATGCCCTGGCACAGCAGGTTGGTGAAGGGCTCGTCCACGTTCAGCAGGCCCAGGTCGCGCAGCGCCTTGGTAAAGAAGCGGCTGTAGAGCAGGTGCAGAATGGCGTGCTCGATGCCGCCGATGTAGTTATCGACGGGCATCCAACGGTCGGCGGCTTCCTTGGAGAAGGGCAGCTCGGTGTTGTGCGGGTCGGTATAGCGCAGGTAATACCAGCTGGAGCAGGTGAAGGTGTCCATGGTGTCGGTCTCGCGCTTGGCAGGACGGCCGCAGACCGGGCAGGTGGTCTCGTAGAACTCCTTGCACTCGGCGAGGGTCTCGCCGGCGCCCAAGTCCAGGTTCTCGGGCAGCGTCACTGGCAGCTGATCCTCGGGCACGGGCACGATGCCGCAGTGCTCGCAGTGGATGGCCGGGATGGGGTTGCCCCAATAACGCTGACGGGAAATGAGCCAGTCGCGCAGACGGAACTCGACCTTGCGACGGCCGCAGCCCATGGCCTCGAGGTCGGCCACGATCGCAGCCTCGCCCTCGGAGTGCTTACCGCCGCGCATACCGGTGTACTTGCCGGACTGGACGAGCGTACCCTCGGCAGCGTGGGCGCAATCCCAGTCGACGGTCTCGGCATGGAAGGTATCTATGGTCTCGCCGCTGGCCTCGACGGCAGCGCGGTCGTCATCGTCCAGGATGATCGGCACGATAGGCAGGTCGTACTTACGGGCGAACTCAAAGTCGCGCTGGTCGCCGCAGGGAACGGCCATGACGGCGCCCGTGCCGTAGTCGGCCACGACGTAGTCGGCAACCCACACGGGGACCTTCTCGCCGTTAACGGGGTTCACGACGTAGCGACCCGTAAAGGCGCCATGCTTCTCGAGGGTGCCCTGGGCACGCTCGACGGCAGAGATGTGCTTGGAGTCCTCGACGATCTTGGTGACGGCCTCCTCGTACTCCGTGCCCTCGACGAGCTCGTGCAGACGAGCGTACTCGGGAGCCAGGACAAAGAAGGAAACGCCAAAGAGCGTGTCGGCACGGGTGGTGAAGACGGTGATCTTGCCCTCGTCGCCCTCGATGGGCTCGCCATCCTGGTCGCACAGGGTAAAGTCGACCTCGGCGCCCTCGGAGCGGCCGATCCAGTTGGCCTGCATCTGCTTGACGCGCTCGGGCCAGCCGGGGAGCTTCTCCAGGTCGTCGAGCAGCTCCTGGGAGTACTCGGTGATCTTAAAGTACCACTGCTCCAGGTCGCGCTTCTCGGGCTCGGTGCCGCAGCGCCAGCACTTGCCCTCGGTGACCTGCTCGTTAGCCAGAACGGTCTTGCAGGTGGGGCACCAGTTGACCGGGTTCTTCTTGCGGTAGACCAGGCCCTTTTCCCACATCTTCTCAAAGATCCACTGGCCCCAGCGGTAGTAGTCGGGGCTGCAGGTCTTGACCATGCGATCCAGATCGTAGGAGAAGCCCATGCGCCTCATCGTGGCGAGAGCCTGGTCCATGTTCTTATACGTCCAGGCGGCAGCCTGCGTGTTGTGCTTGATGGCGGCGTTCTCGGCGGGCAGGCCAAAGGCGTCGAAACCGATGGGATGCAGCACGTCGTAGCCGCGCATGCGGGCCTGACGGGCCATGGCGTCGCCGATGGTGTAGTTGCGCGCGTGGCCCATGTGCAGGTCGCCCGACGGATACGGGAACATCTCGAGCACGTACTTCTTGGGCTTGGTGGCGTCGGTGTCGACGGCAAAGAGGTTAGAGTCCTCCCAGGCCTTCATCCACCGGGACTCAATGGCCTGCGCGTCGTAGGCAGGGATCTCATCCTTATGATCTGTGCAATCGCACATATCAGCTCCTTTATTATCTCGGTTGGGGCGGGGCGTTCTCACCTTTACTCGCTGCTGCGGACAGTCCTGCTCGCACGAAGAGCACATTTAGTGCTCTTCGGCTCGTGCGGAACTTGCAGCGAGCAAAAGTAAGAACGCGCCGCCACATCGTTAACTCGGTAGATAATATCAAATACGACAAGCGAGACGCCTGCGACTTGCGGGCATCTCGCTTTATCTAAATAACGTGGTTGGGAATCAACCTTTTATTTGTTGCCCGCCACTGGTTTGGCGGGTTTTCCAGGTGCCGCAGATTGCCGTGAAAGAGGAGCGCCGCGTACTTAGGTACGCAAGCGACGGTTTGAACGGCAAGGTGCGGTGCCTGGGAAAGCCGCTTATCGATAAGACACGGACTGCTGAGAATCCTTTACGACTACGTCGTGGGCGCCGCCTTCGACGATGGAGGTGGAGCTCACCAGGGTCAGGCGTGCCTTTTCCTGGAGCTCGGGAATCGAGAGGGCACCGCAGTTGCACATCGTGGACTTGACCTTGTAGAGCGTGCCGCCCACGCCGTCCTTGAGGGAGCCGGCGTACGGGACGTAGGAGTCGACGCCCTCGACGAAGCTGAGCTTCGCGGCGCCGCCCAGGTCGTAGCGCTGCCAGTTGCGGGCACGCGCAGAACCCTCGCCCCAGTACTCCTTCATGTACTGACCGTTGACGTTGACGCGCTCGGTCGGGCTCTCGTCAAAGCGCGCGAAGTAGCGGCCCAGCATCATAAAGTCGGCACCCATAGCAAGAGCGAGCGTCATGTGGTAGTCGTAGACGATGCCACCGTCGGAGCACACGGGCACGTAGACGCCGGTCTCCTCGTAGTACTCGTCGCGAGCGCGGCAGACGTCGATCAGCGCGGTGGCCTGGCCACGGCCGATGCCCTTGGTCTCGCGGGTAATGCAGATGGAACCGCCGCCGATACCGACCTTGATGAAATCGGCACCGCAGTCGGCCAGGAAGCGGAAGCCCTCGGCGTCGACGACGTTACCAGCACCGACCTTGACATCCTCGCCGTAGTTGGCGCGGATCCACTCGATGGTGCGCTTCTGCCACTCGCTGAAGCCCTCGGAAGAGTCGATGCACAGGACGTCGGCACCGGCCTCGATGAGCAGCGGCACGCGCTCGGCATAGTCGCGGGTGTTGATGCCGGCGCCGACCATGTAGCGCTTATCGCCGTCGAGTAGCTCGTTGGGGTTGGTCTTGTGGCTGTCGTAGTCCTTACGGAAAACGATGCCCATCAGGTGATCGTTGTCGTCGACGATGGGCAGGGCGTTGAGCTTGTTGTCCCAGATGACGTCGTTGGCAACCTTGAGGCTGATGTTCTTGTCGCCCACGATGAGCTGCTCACGCGGGGTCATGAACTCGGAGACCTTCGTCTGGTGGTCATCGCGGCTGGGGCGATAGTCACGGCTGGTGACGATGCCCAGGAGCTTACCCTTGGGAGTGCCATCGTCGGTAACCGGCATGGTGGAGTGACCGGTCTTCTCCTTGAGCTCGATGACCTGCTCCATGGTCATGTCGGGGGTCAGCGTAGAATCGGACTGAACGAAGCCGGCCTTGTGATCCTTGACGGCCTTGACCATAGCGGCCTCGGACTCGGCGCTCTGGGAACCGTAAATGAAGGACAGGCCACCCTCGGTAGCGAGCGCGACACCCATGTCGACGCCCGAGACGGACTGCATGATGGCGGAAACCATGGGGATGTTCAGGGTGATTGCCGGCTTCTCACCGCGCTTGAAGCGGGTCAGCGGCGTCTTAAGAGAGACGTTGTTGGGGATGCACTGCGAGGACGAGTAACCAGGGACCAGCAGATACTCCGAAAACGTGTGGGACTCACCGGGAAAGAACGTAGCCATGTTTCTCCTTTTTCCATGCGACCGGTCGGCTGCAGGCCTCGTAGGACCCAGCCCAACCTTGGGCGCCCAATACTGGGGAAGTATCTTAACGCACTTTGACTGCTACAATGCATGATTTAAGAAGAGCACACGAGGGTTTGACGCAGGCTTTGCGTTTGCCCAGCAAACACTTTAGCGGGAAGACGTGGAGCGTATGAAGTACAAGACGACGGCAAAGTTGGTCATTCAAGCGTGCGACAAGGATTTGCCGGGCGTGTTCGGCCACGGCTGCGTCTTGCTGCTGCAGGGTATTGCCCGCGAGCACTCGCTCAACCGCGCCGCCAAGAGCATGGGCATGGCGTATTCCAAGGCCTGGCGCATCGTGAACGAGGCCGAAGGTCAGCTGGGCTGCAAACTCATCGAGCGAGACGGCGCCCGCGGATCATCGCTCACCCCCGCCGGCGAGCGAGCCATCGAAGTCTACGAAACCCTGCAGGCAGAAATCAACGACGTCATCGCCTCCAAAGCCAACGAACTCATCGCCAGCATCAAAAAGTAGCTAATTTGCGGAGGGCGTTGTCTAGGGTTGACGCTACTACCAGAGGATTGTCGGTGCCGGCGAAGAGGCGGATGGTGCTCCCCTGCTTGCCACGTGGAGCCGAAAGGCGCGTTGTTGGGCCGCCTGCGGGTGAAGTGCGGAACTCCCCCGGCAAAGCATCGAACAGCTCGCCCGCGCTGCATTCGATAAGGTCAAATTCAACTGCCGGGCCAAAACCGTGCTCCAGAATGCCGGTCGCGATGGCGTGATCGGGATGCGAGGTCAGCCCGGGATAGCGCACGTTGCGCACCATCTCGTTCGCGGCCAAATATTCAGCCAGCGCACGGGCGCGGTCGAAATGCGCCTGCATGCGGGTGTCGAGCGTGTCGAGCCCGTGCTCTAGAACTTCAGCCTCATCGGAGGACAAGTCGAGCGCGACCAATCCGCACCCCTCGAGCAGGGCATGCGCGCACTCGGCAGCGGCGTCCACGCGATGGCGCTTAAGCTGCGAGCGCGCGACCGACGCCGCCACAAGCTTGCGCGGCGCCTCACCGGCGCACGCACGGTCGAGTGCCTCGAGCGACAGTACGGCACCCAAACACAAAGGATCGCAGCCAAAGATAGAAGTCACCGTGTTGTCAACGACGAGCAGTGCATGGGCCTCACGCGCCGCCCGACCCAGCGCGCGCAGATCGGGCACACGCAGACCAAACCCGCCGATGGAGTTGACGAACCACCATAGATGCGGCCCCTCGGCATCAAGCGAGGCATCAAAGCCCTCGGAAGCGGCAGCAAATGCCTCGACGCACGAATCCCCCACCAGCACAACATCGCAGCCATCAAAGCCGCGGGCAAAGGCTTCGGTAAAGTCATCCGCAAAGGCCACCAGGCGGTCGCCGGGACGTACAATACCCAGCAGCGAAAGTGCTGCCGGCACATGCCGGGCAACGACAAGACGCGCTTCACGCGCGGCGGCCCTCAAAGCCCAAGCCTCTTCTAACTGCTGCACATCCATACGACACCTTCCCTTCAAAACAAAAACCCACGATGCGGATGTTTCCCGCATCGTGGGCAACGGCTGCAGTATAGCGCCGACATGCGACGAATCGCCTAGATGTTGAGCGTATGATAGGTCACGCTCGCACCTGCGGCGTCAACGGACACGCCATAGGTCGCAGGGTAGATACGCGTGGAGAACACAAGCGCACCGTCGTTGACAAACACCTCGACCGACGAGACATCGCCAACAATGCGCACGTTGCGCACCTCGTCGACGGGCTCCCAGCGCACAGCACGACCACAGCCGGCAGAAGCGCGACCCTCATCGGTAAATCGCATCTCAAAACGCGAGGGCAGTTCGCCCTCGGCGGGCACAAATACCAGCTTCAGCTCGCCATCAACAGTCGCGGTAAACGCGCCGTCGACACCGTCGGCAACAACGTCAAAGCAGGTATCGCCGGCAACCTCCAACGAACCCTCCCCCACACGCACCGAGGCATAATGGTGTTCAATCTCGCGCGCCGGCTGCTGCAGCACCACGCCGTCGGCACCGGCTGTAAGCTCACGCGGCACTGTCATGCAGTGCTGCCAGCCACGCGCCACGGTGGGGCCGTTACCATAGGTCGGCTCATCGGGCATGCCCATCCAGCCGATCAGAATGTGGCGACCGTCCTCGGCCGTGAACTCCTGCGGAGCATAGAAGTCAAAACCGGCGTCCCACAGGCGGAACTCGCCCAGCTCATAGGCACCGTCACCACCGGTAATTTCGCCCGTTACAGGCATGTAGCCAGCAGCGTATACGTTGCCGCGGTCCCAACGGCCGCCCTCAAGGCCCTGGGGCGAGAATGACAAAAATGCAGCGGTATTGCCATTCGCATCGAGCTCGATATAGCCGGGGCACTCCCACATAAAGCCAAAACGCTCGGACGTAGACACACGGCTCTCGAGCTCCCAGCTCAGCATATCGCGCGAGCCATACACCAGGATCTCGCCCACATCGCGCCCGGCACCCTCGCCATGCATGGCACAAAAACGGCTCTCGACATGCGGCCCGTCTACGCGACGACGCGCGCCCAGCACCATGTGATAGCGACCAGCCTCATCACGCCACACCTTGGGATCGCGCACGTGGCACGTCAGATCCTCGGGATAGTCCTCCGACGCCAGCACCACGCGCTTTTGGCTGAACGTCTGTCCATCGACACTCTCGACATACACGGTATCGGCGCGACGACCGGTGTTGACGTAGTCAAAGACGCCATCCGCATCGGGGAGCTTAACGTTGCCGGTATAGAGCACGCGAATGCGACCGTCCACGACCAAAGCCGAGCCCGAGTACACGCCATGGCAATCGAACGGCTCGTCGGGAAGCAGCGGCGCGCCAACGTATTCCCAGTTCATAAGGTCGCGGCTCGTGGCATGGCCCCACATCTTGACGCCGCCGTTCACATCAAACGGAGCATACTGGAAGTATGCATGAAACACGCCATCGGCCTGGCAAAGACCGTTGGGGTCGTTGAGCCAGCCCGCCGGCGGCATAATATGAAAGCGCTGGCCATACGTGCCATGACCGCACTCAGAGGCGGCGGCGTCAGCAGCGGCGACCAGCTTTGCAAGGTCGCGACCAAGTGCATTAGACATATCAAAGTCCTAACGGATCGAAAGTTACAAGGCGCCAGAGATCGGCGCCAAATACGGGAAACACCCGCGGGCATACAGCCCGCGGGCACCCCTCAATCAAAAGCTCTTAGGCCTGCTCGGAAGCCTTGGGCTCGTCCTTGTACAGGACAAACGAGACGGCAAAGGAAACCAGCGCGGCGACCGCAAACATGATCGCGTACTGCACAGGCTGGGCCAGGCACAGCAGGATACCGAAGATGCCGGTAACGCCCGTGCCGGAGGCGGCCAGCGAAGTGAGCGCGCAGACCAGGGCACCGCAACCGCCGCCGATGCAGCCGGCGATGAAGGGCTTAAAGAAGCGCAGGTTCACACCAAAGATGGCAGGCTCGGTAATGCCCATGAAAGCGGACAGGGCCGAAGGAAGCGCCAGGCCCTTGATCTTGGCATCGCTGGTCTTAAAGGCAACGGCGAGCGCGGCACCACCCTGGGCGATGTTGGCGGCACTGGCGATGGGCAGCCAGTAGGTCACACCGTACTGGGCGAGCTGGCCAAGGTCGATGGCGGTGTACATCTGGTGGATACCCGTAACGACCGTAGGGGCATAGAACAGGCCGACGATAAAGGAACCGATGCCGAAGGGCAGGGTCAGCAGGGCCTGGATCAGGCCGAGGATGGCGTTCTCGGCCCAGACAAAGATGGGGCCGACGGCAACGAGAGTCACGAGCACTGTCACGAACACCGAGACGAGCGGGGTCACAAAGAGGTCGAACATCTCGGGAACGATCTTGTGCAGGCGCTTCTCGAGGAAGGCCAGAATAGCGCAGGCGATGACGATGGGGATCACGTGGCCTTGATAACCGACCCACTCAAAGCTGTACACACCGGGGATGACGTTGACCATGGTCTGCACGCCCTCGGAGGCAACCGTGTAGGCGCTCTGCAACGAGGAGTTGATGAACGCACCACCGACGACGGCGCCCAGATACGGGTTGGCTCCAAAGGCCTTAGCGGCGGAGTAACCGATCAGGATCTGCAGGATGCCAAAGGACGTTCCCGAGACCAGGTCGGCAATCTTGTAGATAAAGGTATTGGTGTCGAGCGCGATAAAGCCGTTGGAGGCCATAAAGTTGAGGGCACTCATAATGCCCAGCAGCAGGCCCGAAGCCACGATGGCGGGGATGATGGGGACAAAGACGTCGCCGAGCACCTTAATGGCACGCATAAAGATGTTCTGCTGCTGCGCCGCGGCCTCCTTGGCCTCGGCCTTGGTGGCAGCCTCGACGCCGCTGAGCGCAATGAACTCGTCGTAGACCTTATTGACGGTGCCCGTGCCAAAAATAATCTGGAGCTGGCCCTGGGCCTCAAAGACGCCCTTGGCGCCGTCGATATTCTCGAGGGCCTCCTTGTCGACCTTGGCGTTATCGGCAATCACCAGGCGCAGACGCGTGGCGCAGTGCGCGGCCGAAACAACGTTGCCGGCGCCACCGATGTTGTCGAGCACCTCTTGCGCTGATTTGCGGTAGTCCATGACTTCCCTTTCCTCCAACGGGCGCATGTGCACCCGGCCATCTTTGACACTTACACTGTAATCGTTTTCAGTTTCATATGTCTGTAATCGTTTTCATAGTAGGGTGAACGGTAGGAAAAAGCCGGCGAATGGTAGTTTTATGGCAAAAACAGGGGACTCAGAGGCAGGCAGACGTGCCCAGAGCCTAGACATTCATAAGCTGATGGCCGAGCTTGAGCGTCTTGAGACCGCGCTCCCCCTCCACGCCATCGAGCGTGTCGAGCAGCATGCTGGTGGCCTCGACGCCACTGGTCAGATACCCATAATGCACGGTGGGAATGCCGCCCGTCAGCGCGCGCAAAAACGCGTTGTCGCCAAAACCGCTCACGCGGTGTATGCCCTCGCCCATGCCGCGAACCTCATCGATAGCACGCAGCGCGCCCGCCGCCATGGTGTCGGTCGCGCAGGCGATAAACGAAACATCGGGAGCGACGGAAAGCAGCTCACGCGCCGCAACATAGCCCGAGTCGAGCGTAAACGAACCCAGACGAATCAAGGCGGCATCGAGCGGGTTACCCGCGGCGCCCAGACCAGCTTCAAAACCGCGACGGCGGTCATAACCAGCAGCACGGTCTTCTTCGGTAACTCCAATATAGGCGATCTTGCCATCCACCCGACCCGCAAGCGCCTGGCCCAGCTCAAAGGCAGCCTCGTAATCGTCGTGATAGACGCACGCTGCGCCCTCGACGTTTTGGCCGATCAGCACAATGGGCACACGGCACGACTCAATCGCCCGACGGTGCTCGTCGGTAACCACGGTCGCCACCAGCACAATGCCATCGACCGGATGGTTCTGGAACAGGTCGAGATACTCGAGCTCACGCTCAGCTACGTTGTCGGTATTGGCAAGCAGCATCTGGTAGCCACGGTGACCGAGCACCTGGCCGATACCCGCGGTAATGCGGCTCACTGACTCCGAGTTGATCTTAGGAACGATGACGCCGATGAGCTTAGTGGAGCCGGTGCGCAACGCGCGAGCCTGGCTGGACCGCACGTATCCGGTCAGCTCAATCGCCTGCTTAATGCGCTCGGCCTTATCTGCCGAGATATATCCACCGTTGAGGTAGCGCGAGACGGCGGCGCTCGAAACGCCGGCCAGCTCGGCCACATCTTTCATCTTTACCACGAGCACCCCTGTCATTGAAATCGCTTACACAATGATACCCAACCCATACCGGCAAATTGAGCAAATGGGACGAGCCACATGGATCATTTCAACAGCCCAGGTCAAGCAAACGTCAGCGAGCGCGCAGCTGCCGTGGCGAGGTGCCGCGAAAGAGGAGCGACGCGTACTTCATGTACGCGAGCGACGGTTTGAGCGGCAGATCACCCGGCAGATGCGTGCGCAGCGTCGAGCAGACCGGCGTTCGTCAGAACGCCGGAACCAAGTTAGCCGTGATACTCGCCGTTGTACTGGATGAGCGTCAGGTCCTCAACGCCATCGAGCGCACGGATGGCGTCCGCATAGGGCATATCCACACCGTCCGAGAACACCTCCACGGCCATCTCGACCTTGTCGCCGCGCATGGTCTTGGACTTGACGGTGAACTTGGTGCGCCCAAATGCACGCACGATATCATCACCAGTGGTCTGGCCCGTGTAGTGAATGACCATCATGAACACGCGCGCCTTGTCTTGGCGGCTCGCAAAGCCGGCAATCATCACCACGATGACCACTGCCGTAAGCCCCACGAGCGCATACATGCCAGCGCCCGCCGTAATGCCCGTGGTAATGGCCCAAAACAGATACAGCAGGTCGAGCGGGTCCTTGACCGCCGTACGGTAACGGACGATAGACAGAGCACCGACCATACCGAGCGAGATGACCACGTTGGTCGAGATCGCGAGCGTGACCATGCAGGTGAGCACGCACATGCCCACGAGTGTCACGGCAAAGCTGCGCGAGTACACCACGCCGGTAAAGAAGCGCTTGTACACGCAATAGATCAGGATGCCCATGGCAAGCGCCACAAGCAGCGACAGCCCGATCTTGGCAGGGTCGACCTGACCAAACGCCTCCAAGACGGAGTTCTTAAAAAAGTCCCTGGTGCTCATGGCCTAAATATCCCCTCGGTTCTCAAAATCCGATTCCCAGTAGTTAAAACCGCGCAGGTAGGCGGTCTTTTCGTAACACAGGCAGTACTTGGAGACCGCCGTAAGCTCCGCCGCCCCCGGCGGCACCATATCGCGCACCAGCTGCGGACAAAACTCGGTAAACTTGACCTCCATCACCAGCTTGCCGGGCTCCAGCACGGGCAGCGCGGGCAACGTCGCGTCAAAGATGTCAAAACTACCCACCGCGGCACGCACGTTCATGTCAAACGTTATACGCACCGTGCCCTCGTCCATCACCCACGGCTCGCGCTCGTAATCCACAATGGTCCGCGGGCGCATCATGTTGCAGACGCACTCGATGTAGAACTCACGGCAGAGCTGGTGGGGGCTCCTGAGCAAAAAGTCGTAGTCGCCAGCCAGAATCTGCTCAAACTCGCCACGCGTAAGCGGCGCGTCCTCCTTATAGATCCAGCTTCCGTACTTCTTTTTGCGCTCGAGCTTAATCACCTTGTCGCTGCCGTTATAGATGCGCACGCGATACTTTTTGCGCATGAGGATACCGGCGTCTTTTTCCTCGTAGGCCGAGTTACAGTAGTCGTCAAAGTACAGGCTGCGAATGGTGTAACCGCCCGCCTGCGCATGCTTGTCCAGTTTAAATACCGGCGCCATGCGACAGGCAAGCGCAGCATGTTCGCCCTCGTTGATAAGGTACTTGAGCTCGTGGCGGTAACGTTCCTGCGTGGCACGCACGGGAGGTGCCGCCAGGCGCTCAAGCAGCGCGCTAGCCCTCCTCATACGTATCCCCCACGACCTTACCGCCATCCTTGACATAGAAGCACAGCATGCCGTAATGCTTGCCGCCGTCGGTCACATAGTAGTCAAACGCATCTTGCGTATAGCCGTCGGAGTTAGTGGCACGCACGCGCACAAAGTACTGGCCGGTATCGGGCGCATCGCACGTTACCTCGGGCAGCAGCACGTCCTCGGCCTTAAAGACCACGTCGCTTATGGCATAGTCGCGCGCAAGCTCCACGGTATAGCGAATGTCGCGCGCCTTAAAGTCGTAGGACGCATCCCAGTTGATGCGCAGCTTACCGTTATCGATCTGCGGCACGCCAATGTAGAACGGCATGGGCTTTTTATAGCTCTCGCGGAAGCTCTTATAGTTCTCCTCGATCTCGGAAGGAATCGCCGCGGCAATCTGCTCGTATTCGTCCTTGGTCACGGGCAGGTTATCGAGGTCGGGCGCAGCAAAGACGAGCGGCTCCGTGACCTCACGATAATGCTCGACCATCTTGCTCAGACGCTCTTCGGTCAAATACGAGCGCAGGTCCTTGACGGCGCTATCGAGTTCGCTGCGGAACGACTTGCTGCGCAACGCGCGGTTAAATAGCACGTTGCCCCAGTAGTTGCTCACGCCGCGCTCCCAGCTCGCATAATCCGAGAACCCTGTCAGGCTCAACTCGAACTTGCGCAGCATGCCGTCGTTGTCCCAATCCAGGATGTACCAGACCTTGGAGTTAAGCGGGCTGTACAGATAGCAGTTACGGTTCTGCGTATCGCAGTTGCCCGTCAAGATCTGAAACGCCATCCAATAGACCAGGTTTTCGGTATCAAAGTAGGTCGCGAGCACGTCGTCGATCTTTTGCGAATCGTCGTTGAGCGCGTCGAGCATCTCAATGAGCTTGGTATGGTCCGAGTCGCCCTTAATCTCGAGCATGCCTTCAAACGCCGTCTGGTTATAGTCGGGGTCGTCGGTGAGCTTGATAGTGTCCTCGAAGCGATGGAAATCGAAGCTGTTCACCTTATACAGGTGCCCGTTCTTGTCCAAGCCATGTGCCTTGAGCGCCGTCTTGTTGAGCTGCTCGACCTGCGTAAACAGGCCGTAATCCTCAAAGGTATCGTTGGCTTTTTCGGTCTTGTCGCACACCCACAAGTGTACAAACTGCGAGCGCAGGCCCATCATCTGGGGAATGCCACGGATCAGATCGTAAGCCATCTTGTTGCGAAAGCGCATGCCCTCGCCCATGTGCTTATTCAGCGCAATCGCGCGCTGCTGACGCCATGTGCCCTTGCCCTTTTTGAGCTCCACCTTGTAGTTCTTTTGAGTGTAGGTACTCGACGTCTGGCCGCGAACCTGCACCGTGGCATTGGGCGCCTCTTCGCCATAGCCCACCTCGCCAGCCACCGGGCCTTTATCGTCACCTGGCTGTAGCAGGCCCATAACCTGATAGCGCGTCACGCCCATGTCGGCATAGTCGTAGACCGAGTAGGTATTGATCTCGGCCCAGCTATGGTCCGTGTTCTCAGAGCTGTTGCCGCGCGAAACCGTCAGGTACATGCACACAATGCCCGAATCGTCATAGACCTCGTACAGCTCGTCCTTGTCGCGCAGATGCTTGGTCTCGCTGGATGCGTCGGCCTTTTTAATCTTGCCTTGCTTCTTGGTCTTTTTGGTCGAGGATTCGTCCTGCGAAGAGCAGCCCGAAAGCAGCAACGTGCCGGCAGCCGCCTCGATCAGGCGACGGCGAGACATCATCCTATCGGTCATCAAGACCTCCCCAACGGTTGCGATACACACGAACCACCGTGCGCTCAAACGCGCCACGCGGCTCGCCCTCTAGACGCAGCTCCTCGTAGCGTTGTTCGGCACGGTCGAGCAAGCGGCCCAGCTCCGTAAAGCGACCCGTCTTGTCGATTGCCACAATAGGCTGCTGGCTCAGAATACGATACGGTAAGTTGGCGGTATAGGTATCGAGCCGCATCAGCGCCACAACAAAAAACACCGCCGCGCCCAGCAAAAAGCCAAAGCCATAAAACTGCTGCGGAAAGAACAGCGAGATGATGGTCGCGAGCCCCGCCACGCCCGCAAACAGCCCGGAGGCAAGCACGGCGCCCTTGTAGTCGGTAAAGTACAGCAAGATCAGCAGGATCGTGTTGCCCACGGCATACAGGCCATAACCCACGCACAGCGTACGGAAATACCCGTGCATCAGGTTGTTAAAGCCCAGCGGCAGGGCCGAGAGCACCGTGGTCTCCAGAGAGATGACCGCCGCAGTCACAAACAGCTGTTTGAGCGCGCAAAACCGCAGCTCACGGTTGAGCGTGGCGAGCATTTCCTCCTCGGCCACCACAATGTCGCCCACCACGCCACCGTCGTTAAACAGGCTGTAGTAGTCGCGGTAGCGCGGATAGAAGTTGACCTCGACCGACACCACAAAGTTCACGGTCGTTACCAGAATGGTCAAAAACGCAAGCAGCGCCGGCACATCATGATAGGGTGCGCCGTAAAACAGGCCTTTGACCTGCACGCCAATGGGTCCCGCCCAAATAATCACCAGGTGCGCAAAGAGTCCCAGATTGGTAAACAGGCCCGTCAGCGCGAGCGGCATAAATTGGTCGAGCCAACGCAAAAAGAGCCAGGGGCTGCGGTCGCTCTGCGGAAAATACCGGTACAGCAGCACCACGTCCCAGGCGAGCATCACGCCATAGCCCAAGGCAATACTCGCCAGCAGGCCCTCGACCGGCGGCAGCCCCAGCGTCAGCGCGGCCAAGGCGCATAAGCACGCCACACCAATGGCGGCGGCAAAGCTGCACAGGATGCCCCGGTAGTCCTTAATGGCCGTGAGGTAGCTCATCCCATTCCAGTTGACGATCATAATGTTGAACAGCCACAGGCACAGCAGCCCCTGCAGCAACGTAGCGCCCGAGAACAGCAAGAAGATACCGTAGAGTACCGTGCCCGCGACCAGCATGATGGCATTGGAGCCCCAAAACGAGGGCAGAATCTCTGTTTCGTGCTCGGCAAACAGCATGTCAGCCAAAAAGCGCGTGACCGGCATGGAAAAGAAGCTCGTAAGCGTGAGCGAGGCCAGCAGCGTATAGGTCACCATGCACACGAGCAGGTCCTGGTTGGCACGTCCAACACCCCACAGGCCGCACAGCACCAAAATGCCCACCTGCAGCAGCACACCCAGCAGCATGGGGCCCGTGCACACAATGCCGGCGTAGCCATAGGCACGCATCGTCGCAAAAAGTCCCTTGCGCTTAAACAAGCGCTTGAGCTCAAAACCGATTCCGGCCATCGACTACACCTCCTTCTTGGGCAGATTAAAGGCGCGAGCCGTCTCGTCGTACAGCGCGCGATAGCTGGCGAGCATCTGCTCGTGTAGGTAGTAGGTCGCCACGCGACGCTGGCCGCGCTCCCCCATCTCCAGACGGCGGGCACGGCTTGCGCACATGCGCTCCATGGCGTCGGCCAGGCCCTTGCGATACATGGGCGGGCTCACAAAGCCGGCCACGCCAAAGTCGTCGCCGGGCGCGCCCTCCAGCAGCTCGCGGCAGCAGCCGACCTCAGTCGTCACGCAGGGTCGACGCGCGCCCAGCGATTCCAACACGCTCAGCGGCTGGCCCTCCGAAATACTCGTCAGAATAGTAAAGTCGAGCTTTTCCATGTACTCGACCACGTTGACGCGGCCGGTAAAGATCAGATCGCGCACACCTAGCGTCTCGACCAGCGCATGGCACTCCGCACCATATTCCTCATCATCCACGCCGCCCATAATATGCAGGCGTACCTTTGGCAGGCGCTCGTGCAGCTCAAAGAAGGCGTAGATCATGGTCTTGACGTCCTTGATGGGCGCCAGGCGCACCACGGCGCCAATGTCCACCCAGCCGTCATCGGGCTTTAAGGGAATATCCTTAAAGCGGTCAAACTGAATGCCATTAGGGATGACCAGGCATTTATCTGCATCGCAGCCCATATCGATCTGCGTTTTACGCGCGTTATGGAACAGACTTGTCACGCGAAAGGCGCGACGATAGATCTCCTCCGAAAGCAGGTAGAAAAAGCGGATCCAACGGTCCTTAAACGACGGCACTACCCAGTCGGCGCGAATGATCTCCTCCTCGCGCTCGCGGGTGTAGATGCCGTGCTCGGTCAGCAGCGCCGGCGCGTTGTGAACGCTCGAACCAAGACTCGCGAGCAATCCGCCGTAGCCGGTCGAAATGGCGTGATACACGTCGGCAACCGGCACCTCGCTGCCCAGCAGATAAAGCACGGGCAGCAGCATGGAACGCATGGTATGGAAGGCGTCGGCGAACGGCGTATACGGATACTCGGCCAGGCACACGTCGCGGAAGATGTCCATAAAGGTGCGGCTCTGCAAAAACGAGAGCGGATGCACATGGCGGCGCTGGAAGATATCGAACAGCACATCCCAGTCGGGATTGGAGAGCGACACAAGCCGGCGCAAAGCCTCGCGCTCGCGCTCGTCAAAGTCGACCTCCTCCTGCTCGCCCGAGAGACGCAAGGCATCGTCCAGGAACACCTCATGCACCTCGACGACGTTCTTGGGCAGCTCGTAGACAAACTTGCCGCGGTCCTCGGCATGCGCTCCAATCACCCACAGCACAAACTCATGTTCTGGCATGGCCGTGATGTAGCCGTGCATCCAAGTGGACACGCCGCCGTGCACGTAGGGGTAGCAGCCCTCGAGCACCAAGCAGATTCTCATCGGTCGCCACCTTCCTTGCGCTCGATCGTCACGGTCTTGTCAGTCGCTTTGGCCAGGTACAGGTTGCCCGTCAGGTGCGTCATCTCGCCACCGGACACCGCACCCGGCTCACCGTCGTTGGCGCGGAACATTAACCACGCCTCGTCGTGAAAGTTGCCAAGGTTGAGCGTCCAGGCATCGTCGCTCGTGTCCACGCTCACCGTCACAGACGCAAAGCGCTGGATGGCGCCCGAACATTCCGAACCCGTCTGGTGACGCAGGTCGGGCGCGGACTTGGTCAGCCAGTCCAGGTAATCGGTCAGACCGCCCTTGTAGACCTCCCAGCCCTCCTTGGCGCCGCGGTCGGGATCCAGGAGGTCGTCGGGATGCATAAAGTGCGTGCTCACGTAGTGCATGTTGAGCTCGGACACCGCAGCCAGACGCATGTAGGTATCGTCGACCATGCCGCCCGATACAATGCGAGGCTGTTCCACGATGCCATCGCTCGCCACGCCAAACTCCTGCACGTAGGGCAGATCGGTTCCGTCCTCAAAATACGTACTGGCAATGGTCTTAATGCGCGGCACGTCCTCGCCAATGATCTTACGGGCGCGGGCCGAAAGGATATTCGACGGCGGCACATAAACCGAGCCGTGCGCATTGGGCAGGACGTCGTCTTGGAAGGCTATGAGTTCGTTGAGGGCCGCAACCAACGTGTCCTTATTCTTCCATGTTTTGTAGTCATACAGCGTGCCATAGTCGGTATCCGAGAGGGCCAACGGCTGATGGTTATACCCATGAAAGCCCAGCTCGCCGCCCATTTGCAGCAGCATGCCGCCAAAGTAACGGAACTGCGTAGCATCGGCCTGGCGCGCGGGCTCAGTCCGGTTGACCGCATCCTCGTAGTTTTCGATCATCACGCCGGTAAAGCGAATGTCGTATTGCTGCGCGAGTTTTTGCAGGTCGGGCCACCACACCTTGGCATAAAAATCGGCGATAGAAAGGCCATAGTCGCGCTTGATGTAGGTACCGTCGCCCGAGGGAACGGGGCTGGGGAAGTCGTCCAGGTAAAACACCGCGCTATTGATGACCGGATAGGCCGTGGCATCGCCCAGCAGGCTCACTGCCGCGGCATAGAAACCGCGCATGACCTTGTCGTAGATGCCGAAATTGCACACCACGGTGCGACCGCTGCCGCAATCGCTCGACCAGATAAGCGGAGCGCCCGTGTCACCGGTTTTAGCCCACACATGGGCCGTCTCGCGTAGCGAGACCGAAAGCGATGACTCGAAGGGATCCGAGAACTCATAGCGCTGACCGCCGCCGATCATAAAGTCCTCGCTCGGGACAATGCTCTCGGCCGTCACGTATTCGTAGCCGGCAGAATCGATGCCCAGCTTAGGACCGATTGCCTGCATGTAGCTCGAATTGTCCGGCGTCATGGCGAGCATCAGCGAACCACCGGCGCTCACCCAGCTCATGATGTCGGAGAGGTGCGTGCCGAGCCCATCGATCGAAGGCATCAGTAAAATCACGCGGTCGAACGACGTGAGGGAAGGAATCGCATCCGCGCCATCGGTGGCAATATCCACATCGCGGTGCGCGATCTTCATATCGAGCAGAATCTGGTCAAACTGCTCCTTGACGTCCTCGACGCCGTCCTGATCGGTATCGGTAATAACCAGGCACGTGGGCTTTTGGCCAAACATTGCCGAGCTCGCAGGCGTAGCGTCGTTGGCGGCAAGCATGCCCAGCTTGTGTTGCCCGGCGCTATACTGCACGCCAGCGCGCTCGATCAGCAGCACGGCTGCCATGGCGATAAAGACCGCCCAGACCACGAGCAGGCCCATCCAGCGAAAATGGCCCGCACGATCGCGGATATGTTGCACCACGCTCATCGGGCCTCCTCCCCGTCATGCCAAAACGCCAGTTTCTCGCGATTCTCGGCACTCAGATATACATGCTGCTTGTCGATCGCGTCGATCACACGGTGCACGCCAACGCCATCGTGTCGCATCACGGCCAAGCGAAGGCAGAGCATCCACACGTCCTGCTCGTCTGGTGCATCGATCACCAGCTGGCTGGCGACGTCCTCTGCCTTATCAATCTCGCCGGCATCGGCCAGCGCCGTGGCATAGCGAATGCGCAGTGCCGGCCCATCCTCGCGTTCGCAACGGCGCGCGAGCAAGCGTGCATACTGCTGGTGCTGAATCTGCGCCACGCGACCCTCGGCTAAACCCGAGTACAGATAAGCGCCCAAAAAGTCGCAATACGCATCCAGGTTATGTGGGCTGGGGTCGGTCTTAAACGCGCGTTCAAGCTGCTGGAGCTTAAGGTCGGACTCCTTGGAAATCTGCGCTACCGCCGTCGCGGCATAGTGCGCGACCTCAACGTCGTCGTTCAGCTTGGCGGCCTGCAGCTGCGCCAGGTACGCATCCGGGTCCTCGGTGAGCATGGAGAGCATCAGGCGGCGCCGGTCACCCGGGTCGTTGACGATGAGCGCCTCCTCGAGCGGCACCACGCCACCATCGCCCTCGCGTCCCTGCACGAGCATGCTGCGGTGCATGTCATCGTTAATGCGCAGTGTCTCCAGCGTGGCATCCTTAAGGCCGTCGCCGAGCACCACGCTGCGCACCGACAGCAGCACCACCAGCAATGGGCCCCACAGCGGCACGAGCACCATTACGGCAAGCATGTGCCCGCGAACCGGGAGCAAACCCAGCTTCATGAGCGTCCACAGCACCAGGCAAACCAGCGCGTGCATAAAGAGCAGTACGGTAGCAACGACAAGCGAGATCAAACGGTCTCCCCCTCACCGCTGTCGGCGGGCGCGATGCGCTGCAGCAAGGCCACAACATCCTCGCCGTCGACGAGCTCCACCGTAATGTGCTTGGCGGCCATGCGCTTGCAAATTACAGGCAGGTCAGCCTCGGTCGCCTGGCGCATGAGCAGGTAAAGCGCATCCCCATCGACCAAGCCTGCAGCGTCGCTCTCGCGAATCGCCGACCCAATGGCGCCGACCAGCTCGCCAACGGGCTCCATGCCTGGCACCACGCGCAGGAGCAAGAAGCTCCCCATCTTGTTGTCCGCAAGCGCTTGCTCGGCGGCGAGTTCCTGGCCAAAGGCGTCGTGGTTGAGCACGCGGGTGCCGGCAACGCAGCGCTTGTCCTGCGCTACGGCCTCGTAATCGAAGGCGCGTCCCAGCGCGCTTTCCACCAGGCCGCACAGAATGCGGAATAGGTTTTGGTAATACAGCGTCATTTGGCTTTCGGCCACCTGGCGCACAAAGATCAACACGGCGGGCGCCCCATCGTGCTCGATGACGTATCCGAACATAGGAAGGTCTGGGGTCAGCTCGCGATTCACCCACAGGCCCGAGTTCGCGCCCTTGAGCACAGGCGCAAGGTCGTCGAGCGAGAGCGAACGCGGTGCGGAGGCCATCTCTGCGGGACTTGCAGCCACCAAGCGCGCAAACGTCCCGCCCGACACATGATAGATCGTCACCGAATCGTTCTCGAGGATCTCACCCAGCAGCTCGCAGCACTTGCGGTAAATGTCGCGCGGGTTGAGTACGTCGAGCTCCTGCGTCACGGCAAAGATCTTGCCAAAGCTATCGTGGCGCCCCACAATCTGGCGCTTATAGGCGCGCTTGTCCTCAATCGCATCGTGATAGAGCCGCGTAAGGAACGTGTTGCGGTTTCGCACAAGCTCGTTCTCGTCGCGCTCGGCTTTAATGGCCTCACTGTTGCGCAGCTGCACATAGCCGCACACCGCGCCCACCACAAAGTACGCGATAAACGGCAGCCAGTTGGAAGGCTCGTAGAACAGGCCCTGGAAGGTGTAGCCGTACAGTGCAAAATAGCTCACCGCCAGACCAATCGACGCCAGCAGCGCCGCGATCAGGCCAAAGTCAAGCCCGTAGAGCGTGCCGATCAGGACAACGTAGAGCAGACGATAGTCGAGCACGTTGAGCTGGGCAGATTGAGAGAACAGGTGCTCCAGCACCTCGAACAGCACCCATGCGAAGCCCGTCTCCAGGCATTTAATGGGCAGCGTGCGCAGCTGAATGCGGTCGATGGCCGCACGAAGGGGATTGGCCTTTTTGGTACGGGTGTTAGCCCAGCGGGCGTGGATGGTCGAAAGATCGCGCAGCAGGTCGTAGCGCTGGAACCAGCCATAGCGCTTGCGAATGACATCGCCTGCGGGCAACGCATAGCCGGTCGACTCTCCATAGGCAACGGACAGCCCGGGGAACAGACCCTGGAGTGCGCCGCCCAAGTCGCCCGCTGTGCGATGGAAAGCATCTGCAACGTCGAGCGTCTCAAAGGTCGCATCCCAACTATCAAAGACGCGATGCGCCAGCACCGCTAGCTCCTCCGCGCACAGCAGGGGAAACGGCGCGTCCGCGGCACCTTGGAGCGCGACCGATCCGGTCGAACAGGCTTCGAACAGCGGCACCAAGAAGGGGTCGTCGAGCGCCGCAGAGGCGGTATACAGATAGGGCGTGCGCAGGATCTTGGCCTGGATGCCATCTTGCGAGGCGTAGTAGCGACAGAGGTCGTTGGCCGCGCGGGCGATAATGCCCTTGCCGGTTTGGGCGGCAGCATCAGTGGCATTAGGGGCATCGTCGACGCTCGCTGCGCCTCCTGCACCCTCCGAACCCGCAGGTCCCGCCACAAACAGCAGCTGCACACGGCGGCCCATGCAAGCACGAAACACCGAGCGCAGCAGCTCAATGTCGCCAAAGGTCTCGGTATGCGGAGTGAGATACGTAGAGAGGTAGACCACGCGGTCGAACTCGTAGGCCTGATCCAGGTGGCGCAGCAGCTCTTTCCACGAGCTGTGAGACGATGACTCGCGCTGCGCATCGTCGGCAGCTACAACCTGAACATGATCGCCGGGAAACGCCTTGGCACAAAAGTCGTCGTCAACATACGCGGTATTGCCAACAACCAGCACCTCCATGGCGCGCCCCTTCCCTTAAATTCCACTTTTTCCATAGTCAAACATGCGTATTGTACGCTGTCAACGCAAGACGAGGCGCCTTTAAGGCTGTGTTAAGTACTTTTTTAGAGTATGGGGTGAGGAGCACCTTACCGTGAGTCGCCCTCAATCGTCGTACATTTAATCTGGAGCTTTAATACCTCGATAGAATCTCATCTCTATTATCTTTGAGATACTCGTCCAAATCCGGCACAGCAAATTGAACATAGCCCCTCTGAGGCGCCTGGATAACTTCTCGTGAAAGCAGCTTGGCCCTAACAGAACTCAGCTCACTCGTCTTTTTACCAAGGCGTTTGGCTAAATCCGAGGTCTTGGATTGCCTACTATCCTCGCACATGGCATACAGGTAGTTGATTTCATTACGGGAAAGACCCGAAATTGCAGGCTCGTGGACCACGTCGTGGAAACGAGCCTCGGCAAGCAGGATACCTTCATCAACATCGCGCTCACTAACGAGAGTTGATTTCTCCCGATGAAGGTTGGCGCGCTGCCAGATTGAATACCCAACAAGTTGAACTAAATACGCATAACCTTTTGTTGCTCTCGCCGCTTTTGATAGCAAATCCCCGTCGAGAGAAAGACCGGTCGCGTTAAAGCTATCACTCAAAGAAAGTGCAATCTCGATTTGATTGATAGGAGCAAGGTCTTCGGGAACCGCGCGGCGAAGAAAAGTAAGTGCCTTGCCGTTAATGAGATCCATAACGCCCGATGGCAATCCGGCAAAGGCAAGAGCGATGTTGGCTTTCTCCCCAATGAGCAATTGAACTGTTGAGGCAATAATACGCATTTCCTCAACTGGGGCATCTTGGACTTCATCAACAGCGATGAACAAGCCCTTTGAGCCCTGTGCAATCTGCTTTAGTTTTGCCCGAAGGCTCATTTCGCTTGAAGAAATGTCCAACTTGGCAGAAGCAATACCAACGTTAACGCCAAGCGAAGCGGAGGAAAAAGACAGTTGGTCTTGAATCTGCTCCATAAGATCGTGCGACAAACGCGGACCAGCCGAAACAACAACGGCCTTCCAGCCCAGTTCAATCGCTCGGTCGCGCAGATCGCAAAGAAGAACCGTTTTCCCCGACCCGCGCGGGCCTGTGATTCGCATAAGACGTGCGGGGGCGCCAACGCCGGACACGAGACCCTCCACGAACTCGAGAGAGATATCATCACGACCGATGATTCGAGGAGGCTCCGCACCGGCGGTCGGACGAAATGGATTGTAGAACTTGGCTTTGTCCATAACCAGAATCCTCAGGCAAACGTCGCTTATATAAATTTATAAACTAGTATATATGTATATATAGCTTTATAAGCGGCTATACAATCGATAATGTAAAGAGAATTCATCGAATTAGGGGATACATCCAGGCAAAACTAACCCAACGAAACAAAAATGTGGAAATAAATGCTCAATCGTAGCCAGACGATCACCAACGACGATCCTGCACGTGCAATAAGCGCAGAAATGGCCCTGCTCCGCAAGCAAGGCCTCCAGAACTTCTCGCTTGCTCTCTCCGCGCAACGCTGTGTAATTAAACGTCATATCGGGGGTGTTGCGTATGGCCCTCTTGGAACAAATCGAACAATCGACCCGCCTCTTCAGGTCGAGAGGATGCGCTCAGGACGGTGTTGAGAATATCCCCGGCATCGCGTCCACGCGTTTCCATAGCAGGCACCGTTGCAGCGTCCTCTCCAAGAATGCGGATGTTACCGCGAGGTACCGACGCCACCACAACAGGTGAATGCGTTGTAACTATAAACTGTACGTTTGGAAATATGCGAACAAGGTCCTCAAGAATCCGTGCCTGCCAGCGGGGATGCAAATGAAGGTCGATCTCATCGATCATAACAACGCCGTATGGCCAACCACTTCAGACTTCAATTGTGCAGAGAAAAATGGGCAGGAGATAAGGCCTTTCGAGTCAGCGTTAGTGTAAGGATGCCGATGGCTAACCGCCAAACGCAAACGACCCCTGTCTTAGAATCTGAAATTGCTACATAACTCATAAATCGTGGAGCCCGTAGAAACAGAGTAGCTCAACTTCGCATTTGTGAACAAAAAAGCCCAGCAAAAGCTGAGCTTATTAAACAAAAGGTGCTCCATGGCGGATTCGAACCGTCGACCTTGGGATTAGAAGTCCCCTGCTCTATCCAACTGAGCTAATGGAGCAAATAACCGCACGCCAAGCAAGCGCGAGCCCGCCAAGCGCAAATAAGTATAACCTACTTGAACTGTTCGCGGTATGCCTTGCATACCTCATCGACCGGGCCGTCCATACGAAGGTCGCCCTTCTCAATCCAAATGCACGCTGGCAGATGCGCTCAACCTGCTCCATGGAATGCGACACGAACAAAACCGTCACGTCACCGCTCTGGATAAAGTGCTGAATACGGGCCTCGCACTTTTGCTGGAAGAACACGTCGCCGACGGAAAGCATCTCATCGACGATCAGGATATCGGGCTCTTAGCGAGCTTAATAAAACATTCTTTGAGGCTGGTCAGCGAGTCAGACGCCATGTTAAAGATCATGGTGGTGGCGTCGACCTCGACAGCCAGAGGCTGCTCGATGTAATCAACAACAGATTCAGTCATCACAGCATTCCTTTAGATGTAGAAGATGAATTTGCGCTCGGACTTGTGAAAGACGGCTACATCTCAGGACGCCAGGGCCAAACGGCTATACTTTCTACGATTGAATATCAAAGGAGCATTGAGTGAATTCTGAATCTATTGCCGTCATTATCCCCTGCTACAACGAAGCCCTCACGATCGGCAAAGTCATTGACGACTTCCACCGCGAGCTTCCGCAGGCGACGGTCTATGTATACGATAACAACTCGTCAGACGATACCTCGCGCATCGCAACGGAACACGGCGCCACAGTGCGCTTTGAGCCCCGACAGGGAAAGGGCAATGTCTGCCGTCAGATGTTCCGCGATATCGACGCCGATTGCTACCTCATGGTCGACGGCGACGACACCTACCCCGCCGAAGCGGCAAAAGCCCTCTGCGAGCCCATTCTTAATGGTACAGCCGATATGACCGTCGGCGATCGCCTGTCCAACGGCACCTACGCCGAGGAAAACAAGCGCGCCTTCCACGGCTTTGGCAACAACTTGGTTCGAGCCATGATTAAGTGGATCTATGGCTACAGCTTCGAGGATGTTATGACGGGCTATCGCGCCATGAGCCGCCCCTTTGTCAAAACGTTCCCCGTGCTTTCCGAGGGCTTTCAGATCGAAACCGAACTCTCCATCCACGCCGTCGACCACCGCTGGCGCATCAAGGATGTGCCTATTGAGTACCGCGATCGCCCCGAAGGATCCGAATCTAAGCTTAATACCGTCAGCGACGGCATTAAGGTCGTCGCCATGATTGGCACGCTGTTCAAGGACTACCGCCCGCTCAAATTCTTCAGCCTCGTTGCGCTCCTGTTTGCAATAATCGGTCTTGCTCTGGGCATTCCCATCATTGTCGAGTATTTCCAGACCGGTCTTGTTCCGCGCTTCCCAACCGCCCTGCTCGCCGCATCGTTTATGTTCCTGTGTGGCTTAAGTCTCGCGACTGGTTTTATCCTCGACTCCGTGGCAAAGGTCGAAAAAAAGCAGTGGGAAGTCAATGTGTATAGCAAATACGCCTTCAGTGACTATCGCAACGACAACCCAAACGCAAGGTAAACCGCCATACCGCGCATTTCCATCGTCGTGCCGTGCTACAACGAGTAGGCGCAGACGGCGCTTGGTACGAGCTCGACAACACCGAAAGCCCCTACGCCGCCACGATGGACAAGTGGCGCCGCACGTAATACCTGGAGTTCGCCGAGCGCGTCTCATAACCAGTACTCCGGATGTGACCCAGAATGGCGGAAAGGCAAAGCCGCAACCGCCATATTGCCGGCTCATCGGACAGCTTGCGGTCGGTCGCCCCCTCAAGCACGGCCTCGCCCAACCCCGACACACCATGCACTCTCCTATCAGTCCGAGTATAGGACGAGCACGCCTCACGGGGGCAATCTACTTCGTGCGCTCGGAGATTAGGCCTCGAATGAGGTCGACGGTAGCCTCATAGGAATGCGGGCGGTCGAACTGTGCCGCCGCGAGCTCACGCGCCACGCGACCCATGCGCGCGCGTCCTGTCTCGTCCTCGACAAGCTCGCAAATCACCCTGGCGAGCCCCTCGGCGTCACCCGGCACAACATTCACGCCAAAGCCGTCACGCACGACCTTCTCGCGAAACTCAACGTTCATGGACGTGTTAATCATGGGGCGTCCCGAGGCCAGGTAATCGCCTATCTTGGTGGGCACGCTCTGGGGCGCGTTCGCAACCAGCGAGTTGACCACCATGTCGGACGCCTTGAGCCAAGCCGCCATGACACGGTACGGCATGTAGCCCAAAAGCCCAGCAGGCGCCCCGGTTCGCTCAACCGCCGCCTCGACGGATGCGCGTTCGGGGCCATCGCCAAGAATCTTGAGTCTGAGCTCGGGATGCGCCTTGGCAGCTATCGCCACAGCCTCGACGAGCGTCTCCAAGTCGTATAGTGCCGAGATATTACCCGCGTAAGTAACCCAGACCTCGCCCTCGGGCTTTTCCACGGAGCCGGCGTTCTCAGCGGCGCCCGCGTCGAACTCCTCGAGGTCGTTACCCACGTACACCACGAGCTTGGGGATATCCTCGGCGCGGTCGCGGAAAGGGCGCGCGGCGTACTCGTCGGACGTACCCACCACGGCGTCCGCCAACGCGTACGCGCGACGAGCTTGGCGCTCGAACGGAGCGAAGGCTATGTCGGACAGCACCGGAACGTCGAGCGCGATACGGAAGGCCTCGGGCCACAGGTCGTTCACGTCGACTACGAAGGGGATGCCGTAGCGTTTCGCGGACCGTCCCACGGCGAGCGTCACATCGTTGGGCGGAATCTGGCAGTAGATGAGGTCGTAGTCGTGGTCCGCATCGAAGTACGCCGTCACGCGCTTGGCCATCACATGGTGCGCCCAGATGCGCTGGGGGCACATGTTGGCGGGATAGCTCGGCTCGGCAATGAACTTCACGTTGAACGCGTGCATGCTCGTGTCGAACGTCGCCAAATCACGCTGGCGCTTCTCCCAGTGCTGGAAGCCGCTCGTGATAAAGTCGACATCGAAGCCACGCTCCACGAGAAGCGTCGCGAGGAACGTGTAGCGCGTGGCACCCTTGACCTCATGGCCAAGCTTGGCGTCGGCGCTGAATATGGCTATGCGCGGTTTGCGGCTCATGAATCATCCCTTGGTAGCGTGCTAGTGACGGCGCTTGGAGACCAAGCGCTTGATAGAGTTGTACGAGAAGCTCAGGCGGTTGAGGAGCGTGGCCATACGATAACGCTGCTCGCCGCGCGCCCACTGGTCTATGTCCGCACGCCTCAGCTCGCGTCGGAACGCCTTGGCGCGCACACGCCCACGGCTGCGGTCCTCATCGAACAGCAACGCGATGTTGTAGTGCGTGTCAACGATGAGGTGGACCTTCTCGCGCACGTAGCAGACGGACTCATTCGAAAGCTTCTCCCCGCTCGCGGCGCACACCTCGCCATGCTCACAGCGTTCAAGGTAATCCAGGAGCTCCATGACCACACGGTCGTGATCGTCCCAGCGGCGCACGTAGTTCGCCTGGCTCACGGACTGGTTCTCGTTGCCCACCAGGTACTGGTATACCTCGATATCGAGGTAGCAGATGGTAGAGGCGGGCACACTTGCCTTGACCACATACTCGTAGTCCTCGTAGAAGGTGTGCTCGAGCAGGTGGATGCCGATACCGCGTAGGTAGTCCGTGCGCGCGGTGAGCGTGTGAATCATGATCTGGAACACGGTGTCGCCGTTGGTGAGAACGCTGGAGAAGTCGAGCGCACGACCCGTGACGACGCCCTTGGCGAGCGGGAACAGACGCCCCTCGCCAGAAGCCATGTCGATCTCGCGCTTCTTGTCTACCACAAGGTCGCAATCGAGGTCGGCAAGACGCTCGAGCAGCTCGGCCATACCATCCGCGTTCACCCAGTCGTCGCCGTCCACCACGCGGAAATAGCGCCCGCGCGCCTCGGCCAGGCCGGCGTTCACGGCCGAACCGTGGCCTCCGTTCTTCTTGGAGATGACGCGGATCACGCCATGGCTGCGCGCAGCGAACTCCTCCGCAAGCGCACGGGTGCCGTCGGTGGAGCCATCGTCCACAACGATAACCTCGAGATTGCCCACGAAGCGCGGGTCGAGGTAGGACTCGAGGCCGCGGGCGAGGTAGCTCTCGACGTTGTAAGCAGGGACAGCGACGGTAAGCTGCAGCGCGCTTCCGCCCCGACTCTCAACAGCACTCATGCATACACCCCTCTCGCGGCTGACAGACCGCGCGGCATCCTATCCAACCGTCTTCGCGCACGCGTATGCGCGCGAAGACCTTCCCCGCACCACATGCACGCAGCGACCCGCAGCGAGCATGAGGTGCGGATTGCCCCTGGCGAGCAGGGCATGGAGTGCGCGCGAGACGCATCCCGACCTCGCCGGAGCCTCGGCGATGAGTTCACGATACAGAGGGTCTGCCGTGAGCTCGGCGCAAAACGCACGGCGGGCCGCCGCGTCCATGCCCGCCCGCTCGTCGAACGTGCGCTCGATGGCGCTCAGCACGTACCGCGCAAACCTAAAGCCCAAGCGCGAACGAGCGTCGGTACTGTCCAGCCCCCAACCGCGCAGCAGCTCGAACAACTCCGCCACGCGCCTGCGGTGCACCTCGTAATAGCGCGGCACGAATTTGTTCGTAAGGTTTACGTTCTCGCGTTTCTGATAGCTATAAAGCGGACGACATATCACGGCGGCCGAACCCACACGACGCGCAACCTCGATATTGAAGCAGACGTCCTCGATGAGCGGTACATCCTCGAATGAGAGGCCATCGAGCACCTCTCGGCGGTAGACCTTGTTCCAAGCGTACCCGAAGAGCGTGAGCTCCTCGAGGTCGAGAATGCTCGAGCGGTATTCGTCGCGATTCAGCAGAAACGCGCTTCGCCCCGCGGCAAGCTCGATAGCCGCAGGAGAATCCGCTGCAACGACGTGACACGTGGGGGCATCGAGGTCATCCGTGCTGAAGACTGCGCCGTCCAGCGCCGGCACAAGCTCTCGCGTACCCGTAACGGCCCCGTTGTCAGCGCGGTATTCCTCGCGACAACCAAACACGACGACATCGCACGTGGTATTCGGGCGAAGCGGAAAGCTCGCAGGATCGACGACGCCTCCCATAGGAACACCAGCACCCATGGCTATGGCCGCGCGACACTCCTCGAGAAGCTCGGGGTCGTACGTGTCGTCTGGGTCGGGCATCCATACGTAAGAGCCGCGTGCCGCCGCGATGCCGGTATTGCGCGCGCCGGACAGGCCTTGGTTCTCCTTGTGGCGCACAAGACGAATACGCGCGTCTTGTGCAGCGGCCGCCTCCACGATCCTAGCCACGTTATCGGGAGAGGCGTCGTCAACGCAGATGAGCTCCCAGTCCGCACACGTTTGAGCACGGACGCACGCTATGGCATCGGGCAGGTAAGCCGCCACGCCATAGCAGGGCATGATAATGGAAAAGAAGGGGCGGCGCTCGCTCGCGGCCGCCTCGTCGCACGCGCCGGACATAATTAGTCGAACTGCGCCTTGTAAGCCGCGCAGACCTCGTCCACCGGGCCGATCATGCGCTCGTGGCCCTTCTCGATCCACACCGCGGAGGTGCAGATGCGCTCCACCTGCCCGATGGAATGGCTCACGAACAACACAGTCACGTTACCGGAATCTATGAAGCTCTGGATGCGGCGCTCGCACTTCTCCTGGAAAAACACGTCGCCCACGGAGAGCGTCTCATCGACGATGAGGATGTCGGGCTCCACCACGGTGGCGATGGCGAACGCGATACGCGCGACCATACCAGATGAGTAGTTCTTCATAGGCATGTCGAGAAAGTCGCGCAGCTCGGCGAAGTCCACGATCTCGTCCAGGTGCTCCTCCATGAACTGCTTGGAGTAACCCAAAAGCGCACCGTTGAGGAAGATGTTCTCACGCGCCGTGAGCTCAAGATCGAAACCAGCGCCCAGCTCGATGAGGGGTGCGATGTTGCCACGAACCGTCACGGTGCCCTTCGTGGGCTCGAGCACGCCGGCGATAATCTTGAGCATGGTGGACTTACCGGAACCGTTGGTTCCCACCAGGCCGATGACCTCGCCCTTCTTAACCTTGAAGCTCACGTGCTCCAGAGCATGGAATTCCTTGAAGAACAACTCGTGGCGCACGAGCTTGATGAAGTACTCCTTGAGGGAGTTGAGCTGCTCGCTGGCCATGTTGAAGACCATCGTGACATCGTCGACCTCGATGGCGTATTCAGTGTTGATAGCGTCTGCCATGGTGCCGCCTTAGACGTAGAGAATGAACTTGTGCTCGGTCTTCTTGAACACGAAGATACCGATGATGAGCGCGATGATGGCCCACGCGATGCACATGAGGAGCACCGTGGGCGTGGGGTTCTGCTGCCACAGGAAGATGTCACGCATGAACTCGAGGTAGTTGTACATGGGGTTAATCTTCACCAGCATGATGATCCAGTGCGGGGCGCCCTTGTCGATAAGCAAGGAGAGATCCCAGAAGATGGGCGTGAGGTAGGTCCACGCGATAATGACGACGCTCCACAGGTGGATGATGTCGCGGAAGAAGACGGAGAGCGCGCCGATGGCCAGGCCCACGCCAATGCAGAAGAGCATCAGCAAGAACAGGCACAGGGGCAGCCAGATGAAGTGCCACGTGGGCATAACCTGGAAGAACAGCATGACGATGGCCACGGCGATGAGCGAGAAAGCGAAGTTCACGAGCGCGAACAAGACCTTCTGCACCGGGAAGATGTACCGGTTGACCTTGACCTTCTTGAGCAGAGGCGCGGCGTTGATGATGCTCGTGAGCGCCGCGTTGGTGGAGTCGCTCATGAGCGAGAACGTCACGTTGCCCACGATGAGGTAGAGCGGGAAGTTGGGGACGTTGCTGCCAAACATGTAAGAGAACACGATGGACATGACGATCATCATGAGCAACGGGTTGAGAACGCTCCACAACACGCCGAGGAAACTACGGCGGTACTTGAGCTTGAAGTCCTTGGTGACGAGCTGCTCGAGGATGAGCAGGTCCTTCTTATACGGACGCGGGGCCTTTTCGGTTGCGAGAGTCTGTGAGGACACCGACGACGCCTCCCTATTGATTGCACGTTAGCGGCAGATGCCGCCCTTGCCGAACAATGTATGATAACACAGGGGCGCTTGCGCGATTTCTTGCCTCGACGAGCTGCATACAATCAGGAGAGTCGGGTGCGCGCTCATGAGAACACAAGCAGGACCCCTACCCCTTTGCGTTCTCCTTGGCTCGACGGGCGGCGACTGCCTTGCCGTTCGCAAAACCACCGACCTTGCGCAGCAGGCCGCGAACGCCATTGCTCTTCACGAAGAAGCGCGTCTCGCTCGCGAAGTACTTCACGCGCGGCCACACCGGCACGCGTCGGCCAGCTATGCCCATCTGCTCCAGGTAGAAGCGCTTGCGCTTGGGGGAAAGCTTGGGATGCCCCAGCACAATCTCGGTGTCCATGCGCGAGAACACACGGCGTGTACCGTCCTTCACGATGGGGTTCTCCCAGCCATCGTCAACGATTCCGCCGTGGATGTAATTGAAGCCGCGCATGTAGTGCGCCTCGAGGATACCGCGGTCGGTCACGTGCAATCGCTCCAGGATGTCCGTCATGTCGCACCAACGGTCGAACGGCAGGGCGACCGCGCTGTCCTTCTTATGGTTGTACGTGGCGCCGGGCAGGTCGCAGCGGTAGTGGTAGAACGCCTCGTCGAACGTCATGATTGCCTTGGCCTGGCAGAACGACTCGATGAGGAACGGATTGTCCGCCCACCCGGCACCCGGGTACGGAATGAAGCGAATACTGCGCTCGTTCAGGAAGTCGCGACGGTAGATGGCGCTCCAGATGCTGGGGTGCTGCTCCACCATGATGGGCAGGTCGGTCAGGGTCACGGGACGCATGGTGCTGGGCAGGCGGTGCGTCAACACGCACTGCTGCTCGTACTGCGTTGAAGGGTCATCCCAGTCGTGCACATCGATCCACGGGCACTTGACGATGTCCACCGGCACATCCACCATGGCTGCGCGCGCAAGCATGCGTTCGTACATAGCCGGGTCGATCCAGTCGTCCGGCTCGATGATGGAAACCCACTCGCCGCGGGCCATCTCCAGGCCTCGGTTGCACGTGGCGCCATAGCCCTCGTTGGGCTTGTCGACCACAACCACGCGCGGATCGCGTGCCTCGAACTCGCGCAGGATCGCAAGCGAGCCATCCTTAGAGCCATCGTTCAGGCAGATGATCTCAAGCTCGCGGTGCGTCTGGGAAAGAATGCTTTCCAGGCACTGGACGAGGTACTTCTCCACGTTGCACACGGGAATGATGACGGAAACGAGCGCGCGAGCGTCGGATTTCATGCAGAACGACCTTTCGGGGACATGGCGGTTGGGCGCACCAAGGAACGCCGCCGCATTCGTATCTGAACAAGGATACCAAGGAAGCCCCGCGCGCGCTCCCCTTTGCTATCATTTGACCCGAATCACCAAACCTCTCGTCGCGGGCGCACACCGTAGCCCCGGCGCTTCTAGCACGCTTGCAGATCGGATATCCACATGATCGCTTCGTCCATCACCGCAACCATCGCCCAAGTACTCGAGGCCGATGGAGGCCGGGTAGTCTACCGAGCAGAGCTGAAGGGCTGCGGAAACACGCTGCCCGATCCCGCGGACTTTGCCCTTACTGCCAAGAACGGCACGCCCCTCGGCGCGCATGCGGAATTCTTCATCCTGGAGCCCCAGGCCAAAGGAGCCAACCCCGTCCTCTCCATCAAGGTCGATGGATCCGCCGCCAACTTCACCCTCGCCTATCAGGACCGCGCGCTCGACACCATGACGGGGCTTCGCCGCGAGCGCATGCGCATCCGCCGCGACCTCGACATGGTGAATCCCAGCATCGACGGCGCGTACGCGAGCTATCCCAAGCCCCAGCCCCTGCCGGAAGGCTCCATTCCCGCAGACTTCCACCCGCTCGTGAGCATCATCTGCCCGCTGTACAACACGCCGCTGCCCTACCTGCGCGACATGATCGACTCGGTGCTCGCGCAGACCTATACGATCTGGGAGCTCGTGCTGGTAAACGCGAGCCCGGACAACGAGGGCATGCAGGAAGTACTGACCACCTACGCGGACCCGCGCATCAAGACCATTGACTTCCCCGAGAACTTAGGCATCGCCGGCAATACCAACATAGGCATTCGCGCCGCCACGGGCGACTATGTGGCCTTTGCCGACCACGACGACACGCTCTCCCCCTACGTGCTCGAGCGCTACATGGCGTTCGCGGCTGAACATCCCGACGCGGATCTCTTCTACTGCGACGAGGACAACTTCGAGGAAGATGACTCCGCCGGCTACGCCCCGCGTTTCAAGCCCGACTTCAACCGCGATCTGCTCTACTCGCACAACTACATGGTGCACATGCTCATGGTGAGCCGCTACATCCTCGACCGCGTGGAGCTGTCGCCCAACGAGGTCTCCGGTGCGCAGGACTACGATCTTTCCCTCAAAGCCGTAGAGCACGCTCGCTGCATCTGCCACATCCCCGAGGTCCTCTACCACTGGCGCGTGCACGCTGGCTCCACCAACGGCGGCGTCATGGAGTCCAAGCCCTACGCCGTTCTTGCCGGAGCCACAGCGTTGGAGAATCACTTCTCGCGCCGAGGAATCGAGACGCATGTTGAGGAGACCAGCAACTCATGCGTGTATCACGTGGACTACAAGAATGCCTCACCCGCTCCGAAGATCGGCTTAGCCGTTATGAGCAACAGCACGCAAGACACTGCGTGCTTGCTCGAATCTATAAGCAGCGCACACGGCATCTCGAGCACGAGCATCATCCTCATCCCTACAAGCCTCAAAGCGACAGCACGAGAGGCGCTCGAAACTCTAGACACGGACCTCATCCTCTTCGCAACCGACAAGATTGAGTTCGACGATGAGAACTGCATCGTAACCACGGCTTCCTACTTCTGCCGAGCCGAGGTAGGCATCGTCTCGCCCAAGCTCTTCTACCCCGATGGCCTCATCGCACAAGCGGGCACCGTGCCCCTCGCGGACGGAACCCCCGTTGCCCCCAACCGCAACTTCACGGACAACATGGGCGGCGGTTACAACGGTCTTGCAGAGGCAACGTGCAACTTCTCGGCCGCAAGCTCCGACCTCTTCATGATCCGGCGCAGCGACCTCGAAGCCTTGATCGATCGACTCCACGAATACGGGAACCTCCAAACCGAGGTAATGGAGCTCTCGTTCCTCCTGCGCCAGCAAGACAAGCTCGTCCTCGGCACCCCTCATGCGCGCGCCACCACCCACGGCAGCGCCTACGTAGCAGCCGCAAACCTCAACGCTATCTACGGAAGCGCCACGGGCCTTGCCGAGCTCTGGCTGCGGTTCCCCACCATGCGCAAAGACGTACTCGCGAATCCAAACGTAGAGTACACGAGCGGCTATCCGCGCCTCGATATCGAGCGAGATGATGATGCCGAGGCCAAACGGATCTACATCCGAGGGGTTCTTTCGAGTATCAAGCATCGCATCTTGGGATAGATGCGCGGCACGGCGATGCCGCGGACTCGTCGATTGACTTGGCGGAAATAGCAGACATAAAAAAGAAAGGAGCCCACCGAAATGGGCTCCATTCAACACGCAGCGATTATCTTGGCCCACGTCAACTGAACCTAGTTAAGTGGACGTGCAGGTATTGGCTATTCAGCCAGCAGCTCGCCCATGTACGCCTCGAGCTCGGCGTACCAATCCGTGGGCTTGAAGCCGGTGTCCTCTAGCTTGGCGAGTTCCAGCGCGGAGTGCTCCGGGCGCGGAGCGATGGGGCCGGCAGCGTTGGCGTAGTAGTCGGCCGTGGAGACCGGCACCACCTTGCCGCCGTTGCCGTTGGCGCGCTCGAACACCATCGCGGCGATCTTGGCCCAGCTGGCGGGCTCGCCCGAGTTGGTGCAGTTGTACAGGCCATAGGGCGCGGGGGCCGTCGGCTCCATGTCGCCCTCGCGGTAGCCGAGCAGGTGGAAGATTGCTCCCGCCATGGTCTCGGTGAAGGTGAGGCGGCCCACCTGGTCGTCCACCACGGTGACCCGCTCCAGGGCGTCGTCCGCGTTCGCGCAGCGGTCGGACAGCGCGCGCATGGTCTTCACGAAGTTGTGGCCGCGGCCGATGACCCAGCTGGAGCGCAGGATGTAGTGCGCGGGGCACCCCTCCACCGCGAGGTCGCCGGCGGCCTTGGACTGGCCGTACACGGAGAGCGGCGAGAGCGCCTCGTCCTCGGTGTGCAGCTCGGCCGTGCCGTCGAACACGTAGTCCGAGCTCACGTGCACCAGCTTGATGCCGTGCTCGGCGCAGGTGCGGGCGAGCAGGGCCGGCCCCGTGGCGTTTGCGGCCCAGCAGACCTTGCGGCCCTCGGGCGTCTCGGCCCTGTCCACCGCCGTGTAGGCGCCGCAGTTGATCACGGTGCCGTAGAGCGACCAGTCGTACTTGCCGTAGGCCGCCGGATCGGACATGTCGAAGGTGTCGATGTCGCAGTAATCGAAGCTGCCGGCGAGGCCGCGCTCCTCAGCCATGGCGCGCACGGCACGGCCCAGCTGGCCGTTGCAACCGGTCACGAGCGTGCGGCGCGGGGCCATGGGCAGGGCGTCGGCGAGCATCGGGTGCGCCCTGTCGGCCTCGGAGAGCTCGCACTCCTCCAGCGGGATGGGCCACTGGATGGCGAGCTCAGGGTCGGCCAGGTTCACGAAGGTGTAGGTCTTCTTGAGCTCAAGGGACCAGTGGGCGTCCACCAGGTAGGTGTAGGCGGTGCCGTCCTCCAGGGCCTGGTAGGAGTTGCCCACGCCGCGCGGCACGAAGATGGCACGCGAGGGGTCGAGCGTGCAGGTAAAGACCTTGCCGAAGCCCGCGCCGGGGCGCAGGTCCACCCACGCGCCGAAGACCGAGCCCGTGGCCACGGAGATGAACTTGTCCCAGGGCTCGGCGTGGATACCGCGCGTGACGCCCTTGTTGTCGTTGAAGGAGATGTTGTTCTGCACGAAGCGCAGGTCGGGGATGCCCGCCGCCACCATCTTCTCGCGCTGCCAGTTCTCCTTGAACCAGCCGCGGTTGTCTCCGTGGACGGAGAGCTCCACCACCTTGAGCCCGGGGATGCCGGTCTCCGTGACGGTGAGCTGCTTCTCGAAGTCGAATTCTGCCATGAGGTCCGTTCCTTTCCAAAGTCCCGGCCCGTGCGCGGCGCGCTCCCCCGGGATCATCCCCATGTCCGTAAGGAAGCGCGCCGCGCACGGGCCGAGAAGACGTCTCGCGTGCACGGGCGCCGTCGCGATCAGTTCGCGACGGCGCCCTCGATTAGTGGTAACTTACTGCCCCTGGGCCTTGTAGCGGGCCTCGGTAGCGGCCTTGACGGGCTCCCACCAGGCGCGGTTCTCGGTGTACCAGGCGATGGTCTGGTCCAGGCCCTCGGAGAAGTCCGTATGCCTGGGCTCCCAGCCCAGCTCGCGGCGGAGCTTGGTGGAGTCGATGGCGTAGCGGCGGTCGTGGCCGGGTCGGTCGCGCACCCAGTCGAAATCGTCCTCAGCCTTGCCCATGCGCGTAAGTATCGCGCGCAGCACGTCGATGTTGGACTTCTCGCCGTCGGCTCCGATGAGGTAGGTCTCCCCCATCTCGCCCTTTGTGAGGATGGTCCACACGGCGCTCGAGTGGTCATCGGTGTGGATCCAGTCGCGCACGTTGCGGCCGTCGCCGTAGAGCTTGGGGCGCGCGCCGTCCAGGATGTTGGTGATCTGGCGCGGGATGAACTTTTCCACGTGCTGGTAGGGACCGTAGTTGTTGGAGCAGTTGGAGATGGTGGCCCTCACGCCGAAGGTGCGGTGCCAGGCGCGCACCAGGTGGTCGGAGGCCGCCTTGGTGGAGCTGTAGGGGGAGCTGGGGCGGTACGGGGTCTCCTCGGTGAAGCGCGCCGGGTCGTCCAGCGCGAGGTCGCCGTAGACCTCGTCGGTGGAGACGTGGTGGTAGCGCACGCCGAACTTGCGCGCGGCCTGCAGCAGGGCGAACGTGCCCTCCACGTTGGTGCGCAGGAACGGCGTGGGGTCGTCGATGGAGTTGTCGTTGTGGCTCTCGGCCGCGTAGTGCACGATCGCGTCGTGGCCGGGCACGAGCTCGTCGAGCAGGGCGCTGTCGCAGATATCGCCCACCACGAGCTCAACGCGGTCGGCGGGCAGGCCCGCGATGTTCTCGCGGTTGCCGGCGTAGGTCAGCTTGTCGAGCACCGTGACGTGGACCTCCGGGTGGTTGTTCACCACGTAGTGCACGAAGTTGGACCCGATGAAGCCGCAGCCGCCGGTGACGATGATGTTCTTGGGTTCGAAGTTCTCGGACAAGGTGGTACTCCCCTATTCCTGGTGTTCCTAGTAGTCGATGTTCCTGGAGTTGATGGCGCCGGCGGCGACCTGCTTCAGGTGCCCGCCGTAGACGGACTTGCCGTAGGCCTCGGCGGCCGCCTCGAGGGCGGGCGTGTCGATCCAGCCGTTCTCCCAGGCGATCTCCTCGGGCACGGACACGGGCAGGTCCTGGGCGCGCTCCACCGAGCGCACGAACTCGGAGGCCTCGTAGAGGGACTCCATGGTGCCGGTGTCCAGCCAGGCGTAGCCGCGGCCGAGGGTCACCACGGAGAGTGACCCGTCGTCCAGGTACATCTGGTTGAGGGTGGTGATCTCCAGCTCGCCGCGGGCACTCGGCTCCACCTTCTTGGCCATCTCGGTCACGCGGCCGTCGTAGAAGTACAGGCCCGTGACGGCGTAGGAGCTCTTGGGGTGGGCGGGCTTCTCCTCGATGGAGACGGCGTTGAAATCCTTATCGAACTCCACGACGCCGAAGCGCTCGGGGTCGTCCACGTGGTAGCCGAAGACGGTGGCGCCGCCCTCGCGCTCGGCGGCCTCGACGGCGCGCTTGAGGTGGCGCGACAGGCCGTTGCCGTAGAAGATGTTGTCGCCCAGAACGAGCGCGCAGGGCTCGCCGGCGATGAACTCCTCGCCGATGATGAAGGCCTGCGCCAGGCCGTCCGGAGAGGGCTGCTCGGCGTAGGAGAGGTTCACGCCGAAGCGGGAGCCGTCGCCCAGCAGACGCTGGAAGTTGGGCAGGTCGGCAGGGGTGGAGATGACCAGGATGTCCCGGATGCCCGCCAGCATGAGGGTGGACAGCGGGTAGTAGATCATGGGCTTGTCGTAGACCGGCAGCAGCTGCTTGCTGGTGACGAGCGTGAGCGGGTACAAGCGCGTGCCGGACCCCCCGGCGAGGATGATGCCCTTCATAGGTTGGACCTCCAGAGTTGGGCGTTCACAGTTGCTATCAGTATACGCGAGAGGGCACGCGGACTGCGAAGCTGCACAAAAGAAGGACGGAGAGAGCCCAGCATGCAGTCTCTTTGGTTCGCGTCCTTACGAACTACAAGACTCCAACCATTTGGGCCATATTTTGTCCACCGCACTCGGCCAGTTTTCAAGGGCGAAGAACAAGCACGTATTACAGATATACACTCTCCTGCTGTCTGCTAACTGTCGGTTTTGTTATACGAGCAGATCAAAGAGCCAGCATTCAAAATAAGCGTCAGACAGCACAGGGACTCGCTCGTGAAGCACCGAATCCTCGAAGGAAAGACCTTGAAGGATGTGCTGCATTTTCGCCACGTTTATTCCGATTATGCCAGCCATGTCGAGTGATCCCACCTGTTCAGGACTATCAAATCGGGTCCTCCTCTCGTTCACAGATGCTTTGTAGGACCGCTTAACAAAATCATCAACCTCAACGACACTCGAAAGATATTCCTCATCGCCAACGAACTTGAAGTCCTTCCAAGGCCCCAGTATAGGATAGTTGAGGAAGAGCTTTCCTGAATCCGTGCTGTTAGAGAAAGCCTTGCCAAATCGCAGGAGCCATTCGGGGTCGAACTACCCAGACCCAGACCTTCCCGCGTCCTGCGGTTCGCAATCGAACACCAAGACTACGTCCGTATATGAAACACTCAACAAGTCCGCATCGTCCGGATGCCTTTGAGCTAGCAAGGAGCGGAGATCGACGTCCTCATAATCACCGTCGTACTCCTCGTCTATGACCCTCAAGAGCTCATGAATATTCGTGCAAAACGAGACGAACGCGTAGTCACTACTTTTATTTAGAAGTTCGAGGAGCCTGCCGGGCAGTCGGGGTTCGCCCTTCTCCCCATTACAGTCAGAAATGAGCTATTCGATACCCCGTTGATGCATTTCCCCGGTGTCGGATACGATTCAAGCAAGCCCGAAAGGGCCGCCGATCGAGCGCCCGCGTACGGCCGTCTGCCCCTGCCCCGAAGAGGGCCCCGGGGGGGGTGTTGCCGACGCGGGCGTCGCCGTTTCAGACGACTGATAGGAAACTGCCGGACCTCAGGGAAGACGGCCACGGCCAGGTAATGTGGGTGTCGCGGGAAACGGCTTCCGATCGACCGACGATTGGAGGATACCATGGCCAACAACGCAGCGCCCGCGAGGAGGGCCGTCCTCGGGCTCGACGTCGGAAAGGCCTCCCACTGGGCCTGCATACTCACCCGGGACGGGGAGGTCGCCGTCAGCCGCCCCGTCGCGAACTCCGAGCATGAGCTCGACAGGCTGTTCTCGCAGGTCGGAGAGGGGACCCTGGTCGTCGTGGACCAGGCCCGCAACATCGGCGCCCTGCCCATATCCAGGGCCAGGAGGGCCGGGCTCGACGTCGCCTGCCTGCCCGGCATAGCGGCGCACCAGGCCTCCAGGATGTTCGCCGGCGACGCCAAGACC